>JALULO010000077.1 GCA_027056215.1 Campylobacterales bacterium
GCGGGTATACAAAAAGAGACAAATGACTGGACACTGCAAACAGAACTCTTTAGCAAAAGTCAAACATATGGCAAAGATATTCCCTATGATGGTTATATGCAAGCGACATGGCATATGCTAGAACATCACGATATCGTTTTACGTGCTGAAAGATACAAAGATCAAGACTTACAAGTTAAAGAAAATATTTTTCTTTCAGGATATACCTATCGCCCCCGACCTTGGATTGCGATAAAAGGTGAATATATCTATCATACTGTGCTTTCAAAAAGCCGATCTGCTATCTCATTTTCACTCCTTTTTTAGCCATGAAAAAGTTATTTTTATATCTTTGTTTGACAACGATACTCTACAGTCAAGAACTTTATATCATCGCTAATAAAAAATTTCCAAAAGATACTTTGACAAAAAAAGAGATAAAAGCACTCTTTTTAAAACGAAAATCAGTCATAAACGGGAAAAAGATTCTCGTGATTAATTACCCTTTTAACCATCAAGATAGACTCTGCTTTGAAAAAAAAATCTTACAAAAAAGCAGGTACTATTTACAGCGCTATTGGTTGAAAGCACACTACAAAGGTCAACGACCACCCAAAGTGATTGAAACAAAAAAAACACTTTTTGCCTATCTGTGTGATGTAAATACAGCCTTAGGCTATGTCAGCGGTAAAAGACCGAAAAATAAGGATATAAAGGTTCTTTACCAAAGTAGTTGTCCATGAAAGAGATATGGAATAGACTGCCTATCGCATACAAGATGTTTAGTAGTCTGCTACTTTTTGTGTTGGCTGCTCAGGTTTTTGTTATCGTATTTATTTGGCAAAATGAAGCCACTATCTTACTCAACAAAGAGAAACAAAATCTCACTATAAAGCTCGCTTTAGAAGCAAAAAAGCTTACAAATCATCTTGAAATGCTTGCAAAAGAGACACGTTTTTTAGCAAGTCTAGAAGTGATGGATGACATGATTGCCAAAGATATCGACAAACGGATTTCTATACTATTGCAGAAAAAAGCCCAAGATCTGGGTGAAGAAATCGTCTTTGTAGCGATGAATGATAAAAGTTTTGTCGCAGCATCCCAAAAAGGCTTTATCGGTAAAAAAATCCACAACATAAAACAGACATTAAGCCACAAATATCTCTATTTTGCCGCACCGATATATAGCTCTTTTGATAAAACAAAATCTATAGGAACACTGGTTTTACTCTATCCTTTAAAAAATCTAAGTACATTGGGTACACTCCAACCACCTACCCCTCTACCTGGATTTTCATCTATACCGCCTAAAAACTACCTGATTGTTTCCCAAAAACTTGATGGTATTCTTGCAAACTGGACTATCTATCTATCTGTTTCTAAAGAAGAAGCATTGAAAACACTTAGGCATATTGAACAAATCTTGATCATAACATTTATGTTTGCGGTATTGATGTTAGGTGCAGTGGTATGGTTTCTCTCCAAGAAGATGACACGCCCCATCAATACACTTTTAAAAACTTCTGAAGAGATTATCAAGACACAAGATTATACCAAACAAGTCATGATTGAGAACAAAGATGAGATAGGACAACTCGCTACCTCTTTTAATACTTTGATCCAAAAAACAGATGCACTGCTCACACAAAAAGTCAAACATCTCTCCATGATCAACACCACACAAGCAGCCCTTGAAGCCAAAAGTACCTTTCTTTCCATCATTTCCCATGAACTACGTACACCACTAGGTTCGATACTCAACCTTACCCAACATCTGATGTTAAGCCCCAGTATAAAGGAAGAAGAGAGTGCCCTTCTAAATCGTATCGAAACATCCGCACAACACTTACTTGCCATGATCAACAATATCCTCCAACTGGCAAAACTAGAATCACATACGATACAAGCCTATAGTTCGCCTGTCAATTTACAACTACTGATACAAGAAGTTTGTGAGATGGTTGAACCACTAGCCAAAGAGAAAAATCTTCTCTTTCAAAAAAGTATCAAACTCACAGATACGACAGTTATAACAGATGAGAACCTTCTCAAACAAGTCATCATCAACCTTCTCTCCAATGCTATAAAATTTACACACGAAGGCAGTATATCACTTCGTTTAACACAAAAAAAAGAGGATTTCATCATCTGCGTTACAGATACAGGTGTAGGCATAGATAAAGAGAGACAAAAATATCTTTTTACCCCATTTTATCAAACAAATATGCAGATACAAGATCTCAAGAGCAGTAGTGGACTAGGATTGGCACTGAGTCAAAAAGTAGCCATGCTTATCCGTGGAAAGATCTCTATACATAGTCAAGGAATCGCTAAAGGCACAAAAGCCACTTTTATTTTTAAGTCATTTTGATCGTAAATCCGACACCTCTGACTGTTTCGATCAAAGTCGCTGCATTGCCTAGTTTTTTACGTAGATTTTTGATATGTGCATCTACGATATTGCTTGACTTTAAAGCATCAAAATCGCGGTTTAGATACTCACTGATTTGGTAACGGGTAAGCACAACATTTGCATTTGTAACCAAAAACTCTAACAATTCAAACTCTTTTTTCGACAAAAACACAGCCTCATCATCTACAAAAACTTCTCTTTTAAGAAAATTTAAACGCAAGTTTTGGATAGAAATCTCAATCTGTTTTTGTGTGCTTTCACGACGTAAAAGTGCACGAATACGTGCGATAAGTTCAACATGAGAAAAGGGTTTTTCTAAGTAATCATCTGCGCCACTGTTGAGTGCTTGGGCTTTTTGGTGTGCTTCATTTTTACTAGAGAGAAATAAAATTGGCGTTTGCAAATGCAAAGCACGTTGTTTTTGCAAAAAGTCAATCCCATTACCATCAGGAAACATCCAATCTAAAATGATCAAATCATATACCAATGCATCAATCTTTTCATACGCCTCTTGTATAGAGTATGCCACATAAAGATCAAAACCAGCCTCTTTCAGTAGCTTTTTTAACCCAAAAACAAGTTCTTTATTATCATCTATGATCAGTATATGCATGCTTGTATGCCTTCTGTTTTGATGTTATTATAGCAAACTTTCATCACCTTTTCTATCAAATGTATAAAGATATACTCAACATGCTTTTAGCATTAAAAATAATTTATTATCTTAAGTATTTAAACTAATAATCAAATATTATAAGTTGTTTATGCTACAATCAAAATAATTTTATTTCTTAGGATTATCATGAAGTTTTTTCTACTTTTACTACCCCTACTATCACTCACTGGATGTATCCAAGATGTCTCTTCATGGCAAAAAGCCACTTTGGCAAAAGAGACGATGCGTAAAGATGGTGGCAATAGCGCTAAACAAAAGTTCAATGAACATATCTTTATCTCCAAAGAAGCTGCCAAAGGCGGTGGTGGGGTAAGTGGTGGAGGTTGCGGATGCAGATAGTACCTAAACTCTCCATCCTAAGCGCCCTTGCAATCTTTGCTACAACCCTAGCAGCCCAAGATTCTATCTCGGTTCAGATGCTTTACTATGATGAAAATGATGAAACAACCACTATCGTATCGCCCAATATCGCGTTAAATCTTGATCTTAGTGCTGATTATACGCTTAATGCCTCACTCGGTATGGATGCGCTGACCGGTGCATCGCAAACTTATTATGACAAAAGTTATGTACCTTCTAGCGGTGCATCTCCCTATAAGCATGCCAAAAGCAACCCTTCTGCATATGCCAGAGGTGCACGTATATCACAACAAGATGTAGGCTATGGTTTGGTGGATTATAGAGATTATCGTTATAGTGGAAATATCTCCTTAACCAAAAGATTGGCAAACAGAGATGAACTCACCGGTGGACTCTCTTACAACAACGAGTACGAGTTTCACATCCCTGAACTCTCTTTGGGTTATAAACACTGGTTAGACCAACATAAAAACAGTGCCATCGAAGCTTCTGTTGCCTATCAGTATGCCTATGTCCTCATCTGGTGTCGTGACAATGACCTGTGCGACACAAACAGCGGTGCAAGTGAGACCTTTCACCAAAACAATACCTTTGCACAAGTAGCCTATTCGCAAGTGATAAACAAAACATCCAAAGCCAAACTCACCCTCTTTTACAACAATGAAAACGGCTTTTTAAGCAACCCCTATAAAAACATCGTACGCGACTACAACACCGCCCCGATCGTGACTAACGAACGCCGTCCCGACAACAGACAAGGCTACGGTGCAAAGATCGCCTACCAAAAAGCCCTCGATAAAAAGTTTACCATACACGGCAGTTACCGATACTATCATGACACATGGGATATCGATGCACACACGCTGCAAACTTCACTCTTTTATGAGTACAGTCAAAAAACAACCTTTGAAACCACCCTTCGTTACTACACGCAAAATAAGGCAAAGTTTTACAACGGTTCAAAAACATATTTCACAGATGAAAAATACGCTTCAAGCGATATCAGACTAGGAGATCTAAAGTCATATTACCTGCAAGCGGGTATCAACTACAAGCTGAAAAAAGATTTGATACAAAGCTTTTACTTCAACTACTATAAACAAGACAATGGTCTAAAAGCCATCTCCTTTATCTTAGGACAAAAGTATTTGTTTTGATTATTTCACAATTTACTGTTACAATACCAAATATAAAGGACAAAATATGACAATCATCAAAACACTTTTTATCAGTTCCTCTCTTCTTACGTTACAACTTTACGCAGGCTGGCAAGATCAACTTGGCGGTTTGATAAACCAAGTACAAAAAACCCAAACCCAACCAAGCAAGCACAAAAGCGACTCCTCTGTCAATCTCTCTAATGCAGACATGAATAGTGCTTTAAAAACAGCACTCTCAAAAGGTGTCAGTTACGCAGTCAATGATCTAGGCAAAGAGGGAGGCTATCTCAACAATCCACTGGTTAAAATATCCTTGCCAAAAAACCTCCAAACCAGTGCAAAGATGATACGCAAACTCGGTGGTGGAAAATATGTCGATGATCTCATCATCGCAATCAATAAAGCGGCACAAGAAGCAGCACCTAAAAGTGCTAATATCTTCATGCAATCTATCAAGGACATGACTGTTAGCGATGCAAAAGGTATCTTAACAGGTGATGATGATGCAGCAACACAGTACTTTCGTAAAAATACTACCACTAAACTTTCAAAAGTGATAGAACCGATCGTAAAAAACAGTATGGCACATAACGATGTCTCAAAATACTACAGTACGTTTATGTCATTTTACAAAAAAAATGCCGGTATCTTACAAAATAAATCGCTCACTTCACTAAGCAGTAAGTTTGGACTCGATGCCTATCTACCAAATCAAAAAGATGAAAACCTCGACAGTTACGTCACCCACAAATCGATCGACGGTTTGATGACCATGATAGCCCAAAAAGAAAAAGAGATCCGAAAAAATCCTATGCTACAACATAGTGATATCTTGAAAAAAGTATTTGGAGCATTTTGAGACTATACCACACCAACAAAATACATAAAGTTAATTATGCCTTTGTATAATTCATATATCTTTATGTTTCCCTTTCGGTTTGATTATTCCTAAGGCACGTACTCATTGGATTGTTTTATAGGTTATATACTTTCGATTTTAATCTCTAATAAGCTACAATACCTATATGAAAGAACAACTTCAAAAATGCATACAAACAGATAAAAATATACTTTTTGCCTATCTTTTTGGCTCGTATGCAGATAGTACAGCACACAAAAAAAGCGATATAGACATAGCTATATACTTTCAAAGTCATACACTTGATGATAAACTTTCCGTGATACATACACTCCAAAAAACAGTGCAAAAAGATATAGACCTTGTTACGCTAAATGAAGTGCAAAACATCTTCTTATTAGAAGCTATTTTAAACAAAGGGATTTTGCTCAAAGATCACAAAGAACGTCCCTACTTTGAAGTGTGTAAAGAACATGAGATTATAGATTTTAAAAACTTTTTAAAGTATATCGATGCGGCATAAGATCAACAAAAAAATCCAGAGAATCAACTACTATTTAAAACTTTTAGAAACCTATAAAGCAGATTGTGAAGAACGATTTATCAAAGATTCTATGTTTGAAGGTGCATTGTTACACTATCTTTATCTCGCAAGTGACGGATGTATCTCTTTAGCAGAGATGGTACTCAAATCAAAAAACATAGGTAAATCACAAAGCTACTATGAAGCGATAGACATGTTAGGCGAATACAATATCATTCCAAGAGATTTTGCTTATGATTTTGCAAAAATTGCCTCTTTTAGAAACTTTTTAGCACATGACTATGAGAAAATCGATCATCTTGTTATCTGCAAAGAAGCTTTAAATAAGTTAAGCGATATCAAAACATATCTCAGCTTTATCGAAAAAACCATCAGTTGAAGCATATCATTAAAAGCACAAGGTTCGTTTACCTACCTCTCCTCTATCTTTTTAATCACTTTTGAGAGATTTTTGTCTATCGCAAAACAGCTGTCTATCTTACATGCTAGAAACTTTTTATCTTTGGTTGCTTTGGTAAGTGTGTAGGGGTATTTGATCGCATTTAACGCTTTTTTGTGTGCCAAAAGATTTTCTTTTGTTGTCTTGATGACCACATTTGATAAAAGGCTTTGTAGGTAGACTTTTAAGGCATATGGGAACTGTGAGGGTGCGTTGTTTACATCATGTAGCTGTGATTTTAGTGCTTTTTGGGCAAAGTCATGTAACTTTAGGTTGTCGCTTAAGATGTCTATTTTAAAAAGGTTTTCTAACATGACAGCGAGTGCTGATCGGTAAGATGCGTCATACAAGGAAGCTTTGGCTTTGAAGGCATCATCTGACATATACCACGTGCCATTTTGGTAAAATTTCATCACTGCTTTATCGGAAAGTGTTTTGGCAAGTTCTAGATCATGGTTGTCATAGCTGGCTTCATATGATTGGAGTAAAGCGGCTATCAAAAAAGCATAATCTTCCAGATATCCTTTGACTTTGGGTTTCTTTCCTAAGATCACTTGATGATACAATTCACCATCTATGTAGAGATGTTTTAACACACTTTTAAGGGATACTTTGGCTTTTGTATTGTAGCTCTGTTCTACATATTTTCCAGCTTGAAACAGTCCGCTTATAAAGAGGCTATTCCATGAGGTTTGGATTTTATGGTCTATAAAGGCATAGTTTTTTTTCGCTCTGTTGGCACGGAGGATCTTTTTGCCCTTTGCTAGATTTTTGGGTGTATCAAGCCCGCTTAGGTAGGGGTTGGTCTGTTTGTGTTCAAAGTTGCCTTCAGGATAGATACTATAATAGGTCAAGATCGCTTTTGCATCTTCTTTGGTGAAACCACCATCGATCAAATCTTTGAGACTCTGTTTATAGTCAAAAACAAAGTACTTACCCTCTTTGCCATCACTATCGGCATCACTTGCAGAGTAGTACACGCCCTCTTTTTCAAAACGCTCGCTGATATTTTCTATCGTCTCTTTGATAACTGTTTTAAAATCTTCATCTTTAGTGATCGCATATGCATTGGCATAAGTTTGAAGTAGTTCGGCATTGGTATAAAGCATCTTTTCAAAGTGTGGGATCATCCACATCTCATCGACACTATAACGGTAAAAACCACCCTCTATCTGATCATAGATACCGCCACGACGCATCGCGGTCAAGGCTTCTGTCGCCATCGTAAGGGCTTGTTTGTTGTGGGTGATTCTGTAGATGTCTAACAGGGTATCAAGGGTTGTTGCATGAGGAAACTTTGGAGATGTACCGATACCTTTGAACTTGTTGTCGTATTGGCTTTGGATAGATTGTACAAAAGTATCTGCGATAGAGAGATCCAGGGCGATAGGTGTTGTTGTTTGTTCTTCACTTTCATAACGCTTTATCGCTGTTTCTATAGAAGTAGCACTTTTGGCAACATCATCAGGCTTGTTTTTGAAGGCATCATCAAGCACTTGCAACATCCCCATCAATCCTGCACGTCCATAGCGGTTATCTGGTGGAAGGTAAGTTGCCGAATAAAATACTTTTCGCTCAGGTGTCATCACAATCGTCAAAGGCCAACCCCCACCTCTTCTGTGCATGAGCATAAAAACATCTTGATAATGTCTGTCTATATGTGGATACTCTTCACGATCAACTTTGATAGAGACGTAATCTTTGTTCAATAGCTTAGCAACGGCTTCATTTTCAAAGGATTCTCGCTCCATGACATGACACCAATGGCATGTACTGTAACCGATAGAGAGGAAGATGAGTTTATGCTCTTTTTTTGCTTTTGCAAATGCTTCATCACTCCAAGGATACCAATTTACAGGGTTATGTGCGTGTTGCTGAAGATAGGGAGAGTCTTCATGAAGTAGTTTGTTGGTATATGCATGAACTTGTGCCATCAAAATCCATCCTATAAATAGTATTTTTAACATCGTTTAACCTTATGGTCGACTTTTAGCACATTGTATCATATAAGCGTAAATCACTCTTATTTGGAAGTACTTAAATCTATAAATTTATTTTTTCTACGACCGATTTAATAGCAACGGAAATGTTTTCCTAAAATCACTTTTGAAAGATATGCTATGAATCAAGACCCAAACAAAGAGATAAAACAAAAGTTACTTACCATACCTATTTTGTTTATCGCAGTTGTTGCTGTCTGTATTGCTGTAAGTGCTTCACTAATCATCATGTATGATATGCACCAACAACTTGATGTATTACAAAGCAACATCAACGACACTATGTTATTAACCAAGATTTCAAATACCCTTAACGAAACAACAACAGATATCTATATAAATATTGCCATAACAACACTCATGATCATCGCTTTGTTTTCTATCATACTTATACCCATCATCAAAAAAACGTTTATCAAACGTCTTGACAATGTTCAAAACGGTATTTTTGACTTTTTTGACTTTTTAGATGGAAAAAAAAGCCAACTAAAATATATTGATAAAGTTACAGGCGCTATATCAAATGCTATAAACACAAGAATGCAACATATCCAAAAAAATATCTCTGAAGATAAAGCTTTTATAAGTGCTTTTATAGAGATTGTTTCAAAAGTAAAACATGGAGACTATAGTAAAGTCATCACTGTCAAACCACACAATCCATTGTTACAGCAAGCTTACACCGGTACAAATGAGATGATAAAGTCACTTGAAACTGATATAGGTCATGATCTCAACCAAATCCTTGATATCATAGAAGAATATGCACAAGAAAACTATACAAACACTATCACCAATCCATCTGGAAAAGTAGAACTCTCTATCAATAAACTTCGTGATGTTATCGTCCATATGCTCCATGAAAATAGACAACACAATATGAAATTTAAACAAAGAGCACAAAATGTTAACCAAAATATCAACACTGTTTATACCAATATAGACCATAAATTGAAACATTCTTTTGAAAAGATTCTTGTATCTGTTGATGAAGTAACCCATCATATCAAAAACAATGTTGAGAGTGCTTCTTATATGGCATCATTTTCGCAAGCTGTTACTGATTCAGCAAAAGATGGCGAATCACTTGCTAACCAAACTGCTCTTGCTATGAATGATATCAAAGAAAAAGTAGAAACAATAAACAATGCCATATCAGTCATCGATAAAATCACGATGCAAACCAATATCCTCTCTTTAAATGCTGCTGTTGAAGCTTCCTCAGCAGGTGAATACGGTAAAGGTTTTGCAGTCGTTGCACAAGAAGTTAGAAATCTAGCAGCACAAACGGCAAACGCTTCTAAAGATATCAAACAGATCGTTGAAATCGCCCAACAAAAAACAGATACAGGTTCACAAATCGCAACAAAGATGATAGAAGGTTATCATGACTTAGTTTCACAGGTATCAAAAACGATGGAACTTATCTATGAAATCACACAAAATTCCAATGTCCAAGATGAAAACATTCATCTTATCCATGAACGTCTTACCAATCTTTCAGATATGATCGAAGAGAGTACCGAAGCACTTTATAAAGCAAGAGAGCTTTCAAATGAAAATCTAAAAAATGCACAAAAAAGTCTTGAAGGTATCGAAGAGAAACAATTTACCTGCATTTAGGTATCATGCGTGCTCATCTTTTAAAAGAGGTCGGTTATGAAAAGAGTGTTTTTTTTACTTCTATTTTTTACAGGATTGTTATTTGGTGGTATGCATTTCTGGCAAAATATCACAGAAGTTGAAAATAACTTCTTTCAAAAAGAAAATATTTTAAAAATTATCAACGAGGGCAATCTTACCAAAGCACTTGATGAGAACCAGACAAGTACACAAATGGATGAAAAGTTTCATGCCTTTGAGGGCATCATCATCTTGCTCAAAAATGAACCTTACTCGCTTGATAAAAACAGTACATCTTTTTTTGATCCAAAACAAAGCGATACAAAGATCAACCAGTTAAAACTTCGCATCGAATCAAACAGAAAGTATGGTTATCTACAAGCTGTAAAACGTGATAAAATCATTTTACAAACACTGCAAATCAAACGTAATATTTTCCAATTTTTTCACTATCTTGCCGACAACTGGACGCAACTTGAACAAAAATCACTCATAGAGTATATCGCAAAAAATCGCCAAGAACTTAAAAAAGTACCCATCAAAGATATCATCACTATGTACAAAGAAGTAGAGAAGCAAAAAGGAACCGTTGCAAAACAGGTTCAAAAGAACTTTTTTAACTTTGCCAAACACTACTACTTTTTTGACAGTTTTTTAGATTATCTAACTATCAATGCAAAGCTTTTGACCTATCACTCTATCGCCAATGAGCTACAACTCGATAACCTCATCAACTACATCAATAAACAAACTTTTTTTGCAAAGACAAATGTTTATCTGCGATACCTCAAAACAGATGCGGGAAGAATTATCCTTTTTGTAGGGATTATTCTCTTTTTCTGGCTTTTAAATTATCTGATTTACAAAAGATTGTATCATTATTTCAGATCCCGGATTTTACGCACTGAGGATGATGTCGATGATATCCTCATAGAGAACTTAAACCAAATCCGGAAACCTGTCTTTTTTCTGATCAACGGTATCGGCATCGAACTCGCCCTAGAAGTGCTAAAATATCCTCAACCGTTAAGTGATCGGATCAATCTTTTCTTTTATCTCTTCTTTATCATCATCATCGCCTATATCATGATGAAACTGGTGGAAAATATCTTTTTTGCCTATTTTAACCACCGCAATGCTTCGCACAACAAAGCACTTAGAGGCGAACTTTTAAACTTGATGCTCTCTGTTGCAAAAGTGCTTATTTTTTTAGCGGCTTCGATCATCACTATGATCAAACTCGGTGTCAATATCACCGGACTTTTGACATCACTTGGAATCGGTGGTCTTGCGGTGGCACTTGCAGCACAAACCACCCTTTCAAACTTTTTTGGTCTGCTCAAAATCGTTTTTGATGAATCCTTTTCACAAGGTGACTGGATCGCTACCAAAGATGTAGAGGGAACCGTTGTTGAAATCGGCTTTATTTCTACCAAAATCCGCACCTTTGACAATGCTCTCATCACCGTGCCAAACTCTGAACTGGCAAATACACCCCTCAAAAACTGGAGTAGACGCACCATAGGCAGACGTATCAAGATGCATATCGGGGTAACGTACAATGCAAAAAAAGAGAACCTACAGCAAGCCATCGTACAGATAGACAAGATGCTTAAAGCCCATCCAGGCATCGTTACGGTCGAAAAGATTGACCAACGTAGCCTTAAAAAACGTTATAAAACAGAAGGAAAGTTTGTCTCTACAGATGATAAGTTTGGTATCAAAACGACCCATCTTGTCTACTTTGATCAGTTCTCAGCCTCTTCTATGGATATCCTCATTTATGTCTTTACCAATTCCATACAATGGGAAGAGTGGCTTCAAATCAAGCAAGATGTACTCTACAAGATATGGGAAATCATCGAAAACAATGACTTAGAGTTCGCTTTTCCATCGCAAACACTCTACTTTGATCCAAACAACATAGCCTCAAGTGCAAAAGAGATACAAAAATGATTTAATAACTTTTAGAGGCTAAAAAATGCTCATAATAAGACTTAAACCATAGATAATATCCACCAGCTAAAACAAAGCCAAAACCTATCATCACTGTGATAAATGCCAAAGATAATCCAGCTTTAAATGCGATACCTATAAACATCGTTGTCACTATAGAGACTATCATGAAGATCATGTCATTGTACGCAACAACACGTCCAAGATACTTTGGCTTGGTATGCGTCTGAATCAGTGTATAGGTATAGGACCAGAGTGTTGTGGTAAAAAATCCTATAAAAAACATCATGCCAAGGGAGAGATAAAAACTTTTCTCAACCATCGCCCAGATAAGTATCATCATACCTTGCAAGAAAAAGACTTTATGCAAGTTGACATGATGTACCATTTTCCCTATCAGCAAAGGTCCAAACATCAAACCTACAGCACGCATAGCATTGAGCCATCCAATCGCAAGAGGAATCGCTATGATCTCTTTATACGCCACGTCTGTTAACAGGTTTACCAAAGCATCAAAACTCGTCAGTGCCACTGTGGCGTGAATCATGATCAGATGTAAAAGTGCTTTATGCCCTCTAAGATAGGAAAAGCCCTCGTATACCAATGTTTTGATACTTTGCGTACTCTTTGTGTGAACCTCAAACTTGATCGTTGTAAATATCACTATAGCGATCAAGAAAAGT
>JALULO010000078.1 GCA_027056215.1 Campylobacterales bacterium
TAATAACATGCATCAGCCATCAAATAATTTAGTATACCTTATAATCTCTCCTATCTTTAAAATTTTCTCACTTACCTCAAAACCTTATCCATCAACTCACCATAATCTTTAACACAATCATAACTAATACTTTCATCATTTAAACACTCAAAATATTTTTTTGCATACTCAATTTTTAAATCTTCACTTCCTTTGAGTTGTAGTTTATCTATGCAGTTGCCTTTTGTTTCAGCTACAAAATAGATATCTTTTTTATCAGTTCCATTAAACACAACCGCCCAATCAGGGTTATAATTTCCCATAGGTGTGGGTATAGCTAAAGCAATCTTTTTAGTGGATTAGGTATATCATGATACGGTGTTAGGGATTTAAAAAGTTACTTTTAATACTCTGCCCCTCTGTTATCTTTGCCTAAAAACAGCTACTATATGCACTTTATCATCCATGATATGATAACAAATAGTATATCCATGAAAAATTAAATCTTTTGTTTTACTATCTTTGATATATAGGTTATTACGACACCGTGTGGGCATGAAAGAGAGGGAGTTTATCTTAGTTTGTAGTTTCTTTATAAAACTTATAGCTTTATTTTCTGAATCATTTTCTTTGATATATGTAAAAATATTTTGAAGGTCATTCTCCGCATTTGGTTCTATAATGATTTGATACTGCATCGTTAAGAAAGTATTTTATCAAAAACTATATCTGCATGAGTGCCCATGTTTTTAGATATATCAGCTACCGATTCTTCGACTTTTTTTTGTGCCTCTTTAAATGATATTGTTGGATAAAATGGTATCTCATCTATCTCTTCGATTGTGATACTCTCTGTTGGCAATATATCAACTAAACCCATAAACTTTTCAAATATCTCATCAGTTATATTTAACTTAACAACACGCATAGATATCTCCTTTGAGGTAGTGTAAGGTTGATTATACCAAAACTTTTTGGCTATTTTGTCTTAGCAAGAATTACTGCCTATATAGCACATAATAAAAATTGGAAGATTACTGATTTTTTTAGTGGATTAGGTGTATGCGATATATCATGATAAGGGGCTAGGGATTAAAAAGCTAAGAATTAAGCTTTCGTCCCTATATCATTAAGGAAGGACTAGAAGTCTCAACTTCCAAAATGGCATTGCATGGTATTTTAGTTACTTTTTTTTAGGAATGGTAACGGTTAAAATACCATCTTTATAATCTGTTTTTAACTTGTCTGTGTCTGCATCTTTTGGCAAGGTTAGACTTTTATGCAACGCACCGACAAATCGTTCATGTTTGATATATTTATCACCTTTTTCTTCTTCAACTTTTTTGGTAGTTGCATCTATATTTAAGACATTTCCATTTGCCTTGACTTTGATATCTGCATTGCTACCACCTGGCAGATCTACTTTAACTTCATAGTGATCTTTGGCATCTTTTAAGTCTGTTTTAGGTGATGGTACAATAGAGTCTTCAAAAAATTTACTATTAAATCTTTCAAAAATTTGATTCATGTTTTCCTGTAATTTTTGAAAATCTTGAAAAGCTGGGTCATTGCCCAAGACCGAAACAGCTTCACTTTTTGCAACAAGTGTTGATGTCGCTATACCACTTACCAAAAGTGCTGATGCTATCAATGTACTTATTTTCATCATATTCTCCTATTTTACTTTGATACTTTTTGCTTTTTTAGATGCTTCTTTTTCAAGTGTTATGTACAATCTTCCATCCTCGAACTTTGCATCAACTTTGTCTCTGTCGATTCCATCGGGGAGAGAAAAGACTCTTGAAAAATGTCCAAAACTACTCTCACATAAGTAGTAATCTTCTTTTTTAACCTCTTTTTTCATCTCTCTTTTGGCATTGACTATGAGTCTGTTATCTTCAACTTTTAACTCGATATCATCTTTTTTAACACCGGGCAAATCGATCTCCACTGCAAACGCATCACTGCCTTTTTTAGCCAAGTTCGCAAAAGGAAGATGACTTGCTACATTGCTCAATGCATCTTTAGTCACTTCCAATCCATGCTCGATCTTTTCTTCTACTTGTGTACCAAGTTCTTTTGCATTTTTTACGATATCCATGATTTCCTCCTAAGTCTCTTATTTGATTTTTATCTTTTTAGGTTTTACTTCAACTTCTTTTAGTTTTGGTATCACGATCTCCAAAACACCATCTCCAGACTCAGCGTGTATATCTTCAACATCTACCTTTTCAGGAAGCGTAAAACTTCGCGAAAATTTTCCATATTTACTCTCGACTTTGTAGTAGTCTTCCTCTTTAACCTCATCTTTAACTTTTCGTTCACCTGAGATGGTAAGAACATTTCCATCAACACTGATATCTACATCCTCTTTTTTTATCCCTGGTAAATCTACTTCTACATGATATGCATACTCACCTTCTCTGGTGTTAACCGATGGTATAAAATCCACCAATGCACTTTCACTGCTTCTGCTTTGCTCTACATTGTTTATCATGCTATTTAACATGTCAAAACCTCTTCTTATATCTCTAAAATCATCTAAAGGGTTATATCTGGTAACTAACATATTATCTCCTTAGTATTATATTTATTTAGTCCATATGACTAAACTTTGTGAAATTATAGCAGGAAAATGAAGGAGCAAATGCAACTTAAGTTGCATAAAATAAGTTTTTTACAGAAAATATTTTTAGAGGATGTGACAAACGTCAAGCTGGCAAATCAAGACCATACTATAGATCATCTATTTGCCAACATTGCATGTATCAAGCACATGCACCACTGTTTTCATCACAAGGAAACTGGATATATCTTGCATCACCAAAATTTTTAGAAACAAAATCCCAATTGATGATTGTCCACCATTTTTCCAGATAATCTGCTCTAGCGTTGCGGTAGTCGATGTAATAAGCATGTTCCCATACATCACAAGTAAGTAGTGGCGTATGGTTATGTATCAGTGGACTATCTGCATTGGATCTGGCTTCGATGATGAGTTTCCCCTCTGTGTCTATACTTAACCATACCCAACCTGAACCAAAAAGATTTGTAGCTGTTTGCATAAAAAGTTCTTTAAAAGCTTTAAGTGAACCAAAATCGTTTTCCAATGCTTTTGTTAAAGTATCAGACAGTTTATTTGGTGCCAGACTCAATCCATGAAAATAAAAATCATGGTTGTAAATCTGAGAAGCATTGTTAAAAATCCCTCCCTGTGCTGTTTTTATTATCTCTTCGAGTGACGATGTTTCATAAGCAGTTCCTTTGATCAAAGTATTGAGCTTATTAACATAGCCTGCGTGATGTTTACCATAGTGATATTGGATCGTCTCTTTTGATATATATGGCTCCAGTGCCCCTTCCCCAAAAGGCAGTTTCATTAATGTATGTGTCATAATGACTCCTTCGTATTATAGTTTTTTCTGATCTTATTGTAGGACGTATCTATGTAATGTTTGTGTAGT
>JALULO010000079.1 GCA_027056215.1 Campylobacterales bacterium
CTTTATAATGAAGCAAACCAAAAAGAAAAAATAGACCAAGAAGAAATTATAAAAATCAAAAATGAATTAAAGATAAAATTAGAAGAAGTAAGGATTCTAACATCAAAACTAGAAGAGACAACTATAAGGTTGAAAGAAAAAGACAAACAATTATCTGAATGTAAATTGGAGATTGAAAGGCATATAGATCATCAAGAAAATATCAATCAGGAAATCATAAAAATACGATCTGAAAAATCAGAAAATATGAATAAAATCAATAAGTTGGAAAATGATTTAGAACAAAAGGAAAAAAATATATCGCAAGCAACTACAACGGTCTTACAATTGCAACAATCTAATGAACGGCTAAAACTTGAACAAGAAACTTTTGCAAGAGATATGAAACAGTTAGAAAATATTGCACAGGAACGTGATAAATATCTGTATAAAGTTGAATCTTTAAATGATGAAATCAAAAAACTTGAAAATGACAAGGGATTGTTAAAATTAAAAATAGAAGAATTAAAAAGGCGAATTATTAAGATCGCAACAAAAGAAGAACTTCCTGATGTTTCAGAAAAAATTGAAATTGATAACAGTGTTGAAAAAAAATCTTTTTTAAATTTTGGTAAAGATATTATACAAAAATTTAAGCGAAAATAGAATAGCTATTTTTAATTCTTAACAAAATTATAGTGACATATTTACTTTAAAACTGTACTTTCAGTGCATATAAATGAGATTAAGATAAAATATTACTTATTAATATATAATTTTAAGTATATTAAAATTATTTCATTTAAGTGAGATTTTATGACAAACATCATTTTATGTGGCGGGAGTGGTACACGCCTTTGGCCTATTAGCCGAACGTTGATGCCTAAACAATTTGTAAAGATTTTTGATGAACAATCACTTTTTCAATTAACAGCACAGCGAAATAGTGCATTTTGTGAAAAACTTTATATCGTATCAAACACGGAACAATATTTCTTAGCGATTGATCAGCTAGAAGTAGATACAAAATCAAGTCAAAATGCAACATTTTTACTAGAACCAATCGGACGAAATACGGCTCCTGCCATCGCTCTTGCTTGTATGGATATAGATCCAGAAGAGATAGTATTGGTAACGCCATCAGATCACCTTATCAAAAATGAGCGTGCATATCAAGAAGCGGTTAAACAAGCACAAACACTTGCAGAAGCAGAGGCACTTGTGACTTTTGGAATCACTCCGGATTATCCAGAAACAGGGTTTGGGTATATAGAAGCGCAAGATAATGATGTTAAAAGTTTCAAAGAAAAACCTGATTTAAAAACAGCACAAGAGTATATCCAAGAAGGAAATTATTATTGGAATAGCGGTATGTTTTGTTTTAAAGCAGGTACATTTTTAGAAGAACTTCAAAAACACTCTCCAGAGATTCACAATGCTTGTAAAATAGCTTACAAAGAAAAGCAACAAATAGCAACCAACCAAGTTAGAATCTTACATGAACTTATGCACGCGATTCCCTCAAACAGTATCGATTACGCCGTGATGGAAAAGAGCGATAAAGTTAAAGTTGTACCAAGTGATATATCATGGAGTGATTTGGGTAGTTTTGATGCACTGTATGAAGAGTTACCTAAAGATCAAAATGGCAATACCCAAAATGATAATCATATCAGTATCGATTCAAAAGATAATCTTATTGTCACACACAATAAACAAATAGCGACCATCGATATAGAAGATTTTATCATCGTTGATACTCCTGATGCACTGCTTATCAGTAAAAAAGGAAGTTCTCAAAAAGTAAAAGAAGTTGTTGGAAAATTAAAAGAGAATAAAAGTGAATTAACGAATATACACACCTTGGCATACCGTCCATGGGGAACGTATGAAGTGTTACTCTCTCATGCTAACTATAAGATCAAAAGAATTATCGTGAAGCCGGGTAAAAGACTGAGTTTACAAAAGCATTTTCATAGAAATGAACATTGGATAGTCGTTAGTGGTACAGCGACAGTTACTGTCGGTGATGATGTAAAACTAATCAGACCAAATGAATCAACTTATATCAAGATGGGTGAAATCCACAGACTTGAAAACCAAGGCAAAATCCCCGTTGTACTTATCGAAGCACAGGTAGGTGAATATACAGGGGAAGATGATATCGTAAGAATCGAAGATGATTTTAAGCGAGCAGGGGAATCTATGTAAACGAAAGTAGTGATTATCACAGCTTAGGGGAGGGAAACTTCCCTCCCCTATATGATTAAGATTCACTCTTGATAGCAGCGATAATTTTTTCACCGACACCTTTGACATTTTTTAGCTCTTCTACACTGTTGAACTTGCCATGTTCCTTTCTATAAGAGACAATTTTTTCTGCTTTTTTAGCACCGATACCTTTAACTTTAACAAACTCCTCAGCAGAAGCGGTATTTATATCGAGTGCAAATACAGAAACAGCTAGGGCTAAAAGTGTTAGTAATGTTTTTTCATGTTTAAATGTCCTTGTATAAAAGTTTGTTGACAAAAGTAAATCGGTTTGATTTTCAAGTTCTGAAGTGTGGAAAAGTGAATTTGTATCTTTTGCTCAAAATATAAAGTCGATTAAATTTTGTAGCAAAAAAGACCCAAAAGAAGAGATGAAATTTAGCAGTTTGTCTTTCAATTTTATAAAAAGTCTGTCAAAATTTTTGATAAAAAATCTAGAAGTACTAAATCTCTTCTTTTGAAAAACCTGTTGATTTTATAGTATTCAATCATTCCAATATTAATGAGGTCTTGTCATTGACATAGTTATACACTAAAAGCTGTATCAAGTTTTGATAACCGATGCCGTTTTGTTTGGCTTTTGATTTTACTCATAGATATTCTCTTCATCTTTATACACCTTTATTAAAATAAGGTGCATTATAGTATTGAAGAATATTCTCTAACTTAACTCAAACTTATGTACGCATCGAAAAGTAAAAGTGGCCAAATAACGAGTGCGTGAGGTGACCAAGTGTTGATGCGTACGCTGGCCAAATCAAAATGCGTGGGGTGGCCAAATGGGATGCGTATTTACAATAAACAAAAATATTTATAGTAAAATAGACTCGAAAAGATTTTAAGCTACTTTCTCCTTGATACTGATTCCTTGGAGAAATCCTTTGACACTCAAATCTTCGTCCAAATCTTCCCAATGAACACCTTCACCATCTCCTAGTATCTCATAATTTTCCAGTTCTTTTTTTGCCGCATGAGACAAAGAAGGATACCAAGATAATGGAACATATAACTTTCTCCCATCTTTTAAATAGACTATCAATTCATCTGATGTAAACTTTATATCGTATAACAAAGGTTCATTACTGGCGGATTCGCATACCAAGCGAATACCCTAACTAAAAATTGATTGGTGGTATTTAAGTCAACAAGACTAAGATACCCAAAAACAATCAACTACTAAAGTT
>JALULO010000080.1 GCA_027056215.1 Campylobacterales bacterium
CAAGCTTATGTACGCATCCAAAAGTAAAAGTGGCCAAATAACGAGTGCGTGAGGTGGCCAAGTGTTGATGCGTACGCTGGCCAAATCAAAATGCGTGGGGTGGCCAAATGGGATGCGTACTTACAATCTAGCTTTCACCGATTCAGTCGCCACTCAAATTTGTAGTATAACTATCTGACTTGGAGTGAATCTAACTAAATTTTATTTTTAAGAAAACTAGCCGATTTAGGACTTGTCCGATATGTTATTTGTACTTACTCTCTTGTAAATCATAGCTTATTTGCTATGAAGTTTATTATATGATGATTTGTTATGCTTTAATCTCTGTGAACATACTCTGCCGCAATATCTTTATAAAGTTCCCACAAATGATCATTATACATATTTTGATGTTGATTTAAATAATTTTTTACGCCTAAAAGTTCCTCTTCCAATTCTTGCTTATTCTTGCTAATTTCGTCTAACAATTGAAGGTAATTTTTAAAATGCTCATATGCTTTAATCTCATAGCTATCAGGACCACCTCCATAGTCATTTAAAAAAGTAACATAACCATCAAAAGCATACCATTGCATATCACATAATGTTTCCTTTGTAACTTTACTCTTGTTGGCTTTACTTAAAATATTGTTGACCTTTGTTACTTTTATCATTTTGGGTTTACCAGTTGATGTAGAACTTTCTGTTGCTTTTTTGATTTCTTCAATAAATTTGTCTTCACCATCTCCCAAAAGACGAATATTCATAAAATCTTTTATATCTTTTGAAAAATTATATATTTCTTTTAAAATACTTTCTTGTTCTTTTTGTGAAAGTGAAAAAAACTTCTTTTTTATTTCTCTTAAAGTTGCCAAATGTATTTCCTTATTAGCTTTACAGTATATTTTTTGAGCATAACGACTTAGTAAATCAACAAGTTACCTGCCAAAAAAACACGAACTATTAATAAACCAATTTAAATATAATACCTAAATTAAAGTTAACAACTAAAAAGTAACTTGTTTGATTCTACGCCTTGTTAAATGGATGTTTGCAATGGCTATGGACTTTGTCTTGATATGTTGGGATATCTTGGATTTTTGGAGATGCTAAAACAGTGCTGATGTTACTTTTTTTGTAAGAATTGATTGAAATTTTTCTCATGTTAGTGGTATTTGTTATGGTTTTTTTCTTTTTTGGCAGTAATGTAGTGTATAGCTTTGTTGGTAAAATTATTTTACTTTTTTCTCTTTTTGACTCTGTTTTATGAACTATCATCAAACTGTATCTCCCTTTTTAAAGCTAATATCTTTGGTGTCATCAATCCTTGGACTACCTTTTGGTTGCCATCTACAACAACTATTGTTTCACTTTTTGTGCTTTGGCATTTTTTGCATTTGGGTTTGGTTGGTTTGTCAGGATTGATTTGATTTTCGCTGTTTTCTATGGTCACTATTTTTTCATGTTTGATTTTAGAGAGTCTTTGCACCGCTCCATAGTATCTAATCCTATGATATCTTTTGGGTGGGATGTGATAGAGAAATCTTTTGATAAACTCATCAGATGAGAGTTTCATGGTTTTGATTTTATTATTATCTTTGTAGTCTCTATATCTAAATCGTACGGTGTTGTTTTCTATCGATATGATTCTACTGTTTGCTATAGCAGTTCTGTGCGTATAACGACTCATGTACTCTACTATTCTTTCACTACTAGAAAATTGTGACTTAGCGTAAACTACCCACTTTCTCTTTACGATACTGTCGATAAAACTCTCGAAATATTTGCAATCTTTAAAATCATCATCAAGTTCTAGTTGGTCGTCATAATAGGCATTTTTGATACCTTCAACCAATTTCCCCCGAAACACTTTGCTCATAGCTTTTACAGGAAAGAGAAATTTTGCGTTATATTTTGGTTCTACTATTTCATCCCCGATGATTCCTGCACCTGCCACTATAAAGTGGATATGTGGATGATAGACAAGAGTTTGTCCCCATGTGTGTAAAATTCCAAAGAATGCCAAATCTATCTTAGGTTGTTTGCTCTCATCATCTAAGTCCTTCATATTCCAATATTTACTATCTCTACCAAACAGTTTTAACGTATCTGACGCACTTTTAAAGAGGAGGTCGTAAAATATCTTTTGGTTGAAAATTGCTAAACAAAAAAGTTGGTTTGGCACTGTAAAGACTGTATGATAGTAAGGTACATTGATTGTAGTTTTTAATCTATCTTCTATCCATTGAAATCTTTTCTGACCTTGGCATTTAGGGCAGTTTCTGTTTCTGCATGAGTTGTATGAAAACTCTATATTTTTACACTCACAACACTCTTTGGCATTGTAACCTAAAACTGAAGTACGACAATTTCTTATATCTGTTATAGCTCTTTTTTGGATAGAGGTTAATGTATGGTTTGAGGTGTACTCATCGGCGTAGAGTTTGAATATATCTTGCATCTCATAAGATGGTATAATGTTTGGTTTATTTTCAATTTTACACATGTTGTAGTTGTAACATGTATTGTGCTAAAATTGAAGAAATATTTCATTTTGAAATGGATTTGAACTAATTCCTGCGTTTAAGCTTAATTTAACTATTTATACCCTAAACATAATAGCCAAATCACACTAATAAACAACTTTTATTTAAATATAAGAAATATATAGATAATCATAGAAATTCTCAAATTATATTTCAAAATGCAATATAATTGCCAATTCGGTAAAAAATATATTACTATATTCCTTCAGAAACAGCCATGATATTTGTGCAAATTTGATGTTATGTTTAGATAAATAGTAAATAATCCATTATTTGTGCAAAGTGTTCGTTGTATAGGAGGTATTTTATGAGTCAGAAAAAAAGCCAAAGCGATTGGCAAAGCTAGTGTTTTTTCAAAAAGCGTGCATAGCCTAGAGAAAAGCTAGAGGTGTCCTATTGTGTTGGCTAGTGCACTTTAAAGATCTTTTGTACTATTTACGCGTTGTTTCAAATTTCCCTTGTAGATGATTGGTTTGTGTATTTGTATGCAGATCATGTTCACTGAAGTCAAAATCCCCATTGGCATTTTTAAGTTTATTACCACTTAGCGTTCCACTTCCTTTCCCGTTATAACCATTTTGTGCATTTATATCAAATGTCGCATCGTTATGCACTTTACCACCAACTTTGATATCATACTGTTGTGCGGGATCTTCAAACTTGAGATGACCATCTACTGTACCTGAGCCTAGATCAAACCCCAATTTGACATCATTGATACCATCTTTTTTGATTTCTCCAAAAGAAGTTGAACCTTCTGTGATCTTGCCTTCGTAGACTGGTTTTTGTGTTCCGATGATGTTTTTTATATCTGTTAAGGAGTGTATATCTTCTTGTGTTGGTACTGTTTTTGAAGGTTCTTCTTGAGTTGGTTGTGTCTTGTCGTCAGCTTTAGTTTGCTGTGTTAG
>JALULO010000081.1 GCA_027056215.1 Campylobacterales bacterium
GCAAAATCTGCTGCAAAAATGCCTGGTCAACAATACAACCCTCTGTTTATTTATGGTAGCAGTGGATTAGGCAAAACACATCTTGTTCAAGCTATCGGAAATTATGCTATTTCACAAAATGAGACAGTGATATACACAACAAGTGAACAATTTTTAAATGATTTTTTATATAACTTAAAAAATCATACAATGGATAGATTTCGACAAAAATATCGTGAATGTGATTTTTTATTAATTGATGATATTCAATTTTTAAGTAAAAAAGAACAAACACAAGAAGAGTTTTTTCATACTTTTAATGAATTACATAACCTCAAAAAACAAATTGTACTCACATCAGATAAACCTCCTAAAAAAATTGCCGGTTTTGAAGATAGACTTAAAAGCCGATTTGAATGGGGTTTGATGGCAGATGTACAACCACCAGGGCTTGAAACAAAAATTTCTATTATCAAAAAAAAGTGTGAATTAGATAATATTTTTTTAGACGATGAAGTTATTCACTATATCGCATCACATATGGAAGATAATATTCGAGAAATCGAAAGTGCTATTATATATTTGAATGCTCACGCAAATCTACTTTCAAAAGAGATTACACTTAATTTTGCAGAAGATGTCATGAAAGATTTAATTAAAGATAAAATTGTTGATATCTCTTTAAATGACATTATTAAAGTTATTGCCCATGAATTAAATATAAAACCAACCGATATAAAATCAAAAAAGCGTAGTCAACCTATTGTTGAGGCTCGTAGAATTGGCATTTATCTTGCAAAAACGTTAACCCCAGATAACAAAATGAAAGATTTAGCAGAGTTTTTTGGTTTAAAAGATCATACAGCTGTCTCACATGCTATGAAAAAAATTAATCAATTATTGCAAAATGATGAAAATTTTAATGTTAAAGTTGAAGAACTAAAAAACAAAATCACATCAACAAAAAACAAAAAAGGTGAATCATTGTGAATAACTTAACTTATTTCTTTTTAACTACAAGTACTATATACCAGTTCGTACAGAGGTTATTCACTAATTCACCAACACCTACTACTAAAACTAAAATAATATATAATAAAAGGAAAAATACATGATTCTCCACATCAACAAAAATGTTCTCGAACATATACTCATTAACACTCAAAACTTTTTAGAAAAAAAAGATGCTTCACAAATCACATCACATATTTTATTGGAAGTAAATCAAGAAAGATTGGATATAAAAGCTACAGACTTTGAAATTGGTCTTTCTATGTTTACACAAAACATGACAACAGAACAAATTGGATCAGCTACTGCTAATGGAAAAAAACTATTAGATATTGTAAAAATTTTAAAAGATGCTGAACTTACTTTGAAGACAAAAGAGAATTTTTTATATATAGCACAAGAAAAATCAAAATTTAAATTACCTATGTATAACGCATTAGAATATCCTAAATTTCCAGAATTGGAAAACAAATCAAAATTTCAAATACAACCTTTAGATTTTTTACATGCAATTAAAAAAATATCTCCTGCTATAGATACTAATAATCCTAAATATGAACTCAACGGTGCACTTATTGATTTAATAGATAATACTATACACTTTGTTGCAACAGATACTAGAAGATTAGCTATTGTTACACATTCAAAAGAAATAGATGAAGAGATATCATTAATTATTCCTAAAAAAGCTATTGGTGAAATACAAAAACTTTTTTTTGATGAAATGGCAATTTTCTATGATGAAAACACATTGCTTATTCAATCCGAAAACTTTACTTTTTTTACAAAACTTATCAATGGAAAATATCCTGATTATAAACGTATTATTCCGCATGAATACAAATATGAACTTACGTTAAATCGTGAGAAAATGGTTGATCATATAAAACAAATTTCAACTATTTCAACAGAATTAAAAATGACATTTACTAATGATGCTATTTTATTTGAAAGTTTAAATGAGGATAACGTTGAAGCAAAAACAGAACTATCTTTTATTTCAAATCTGCCCGAAGAGCTTGTTTTGGCTGTAAATAGTCGCTATATACTTGACTTTTTGGCACATATAGAGCAAAATGAATTTAAACTTAGCTATAATGACGCGACTTTACCTTTCACACTGTCATGTGAAGATTTTATCACTGTAGTGATGCCTATTATGTTATAACTAAAGAGGAAACTATGCAAAAAGATTACGGCGCAAGTAATATTAAAGTTTTAAAAGGACTTGAAGCAGTTCGAAAGCGACCCGGTATGTATATCGGTGATACCAATGTTGGTGGTTTACATCATATGATCTATGAAGTTGTTGATAACTCCATAGATGAGGCGATGGCTGGATATTGTGATAAAATATCTATTGAAATAACAACTGAAGGATCAGCCATTATTTCAGATAATGGTCGTGGTATTCCTGTTGATATTCATCCCACAGAAAATATATCTGCTGCAACAGTTGTTCTTACTGTTTTACACGCAGGTGGAAAGTTTGACAAAGATACTTATAAAGTTTCTGGTGGTTTACACGGTGTTGGTGTTTCTGTTGTAAATGCACTTTCTAAAAAATTAATTTTAAAAATCAATAGAAATGGTAAAAAATATTACCAAGAGTTTGGAAAAGGTATTCCTGTATCACCTTTGGAAGAAGTAGGTACAACCAATCGTACAGGAACTACTGTTGAGTTTTGGCCAGATGATTCAATCTTTGAAGTAACAGAGTTTAGTTATGAAACGCTTGCGAAAAGATTTAAAGAATTGGCTTATCTCAATCCAGAAATTTCAATTTCTTTTAAAGATAATCGTGTGGGGAAAGAGGAACTGTATCATTTTGAAGGTGGTACAAGACAATTTGTTGAAGATTTAAATAAAGCAGATGCCGTAACTAAACCTATAAGACTCAAAGAAAGAGTAGACGATTTAGAAATTGATATCGCTTTACTTTATAATACTTCTTACCATGAAAAACTTTACTCTTTTGTAAATAACATCAAAACACCTGATGGTGGTACACATGAAGCTGGATTTCGTGCTGGTTTAACACGTGCTATCGTTAAATATGTGAATAACAATGCAGCACAAAGAGAAAAAGATACCAAAATAACGGGTGATGATGTTAAAGAAGGTTTGATTGCAATCGTAAGTGTACGTATTCCTGAACCTCAATTTGAAGGACAAACCAAAGGTAAACTGGGTTCAACTTATGTTAGACCTATTATTCAACGTCTTGTCAATGAAGCTTTATCTAAATACTTTGAAGAAAATCCAATTGAAGCAAAAGCTATTATGACTAAAGCACTCTCCGCTGCTAGAGGTCGTGAAGCTGCAAAAAAAGCTAGAGATTTAACCAGACGTAAAGATACTATGAGTGTAGGAACACTTCCTGGTAAATTAGCGGATTGTCAAAGCAAAGATGCTTCTATTTCTGAGATTTATCTGGTGGAAGGGGATTCTGCCGGTGGATCTGCAAAACAAGGACGTGACAGAGTTTTTCAAGCGATATTGCCACTTAAGGGTAAAATACTTAATGTTGAAAAGAGTCGTATAGATAAGATTTTAAAGTCCGATGAAATCACAAATATCATCACTGCTTTGGGCTGTGGTATCGGTGAAGATTTTAATGAAGAAAAGTTAAGATACCATAAAGTCATTATCATGACCGATGCGGATGTGGATGGAAGCCATATTCAGACCTTACTTTTGACATTTTTATTTAGATTTTTAAAACCTGTGATTGAAAATGGATATGTTTATCTTGCACAACCACCCCTTTATCGTTATAAAAAAGGCAAAAAAGAGATTTATCTCAAAGATGATAAAGCGATGAATGAGTACTTGATCGAGAATGGTATAGAGTCCATTGAAGCAAAAGAGTTAGGTACTAAAGATATGTTGGAGTTATTTAAAATCGTTTCAGCCTATAGAAGTACACTCAAAGAGTTGGAAAAACGATTTCATGTGATTGAAGTTGTTCAATATCTTATCGAAAATCCTGATGTTATCGCTTTAAAAGGTGACGCTTTATATGAAAATTTAAAGGCTTATATCCATTCTTTGGGTTATAATATTTTAAATAAAAAAATCAGCGATGAAGAGGTACATTTGTATATCCAAAATTTTGACGGATTAGAGGAAATTCGTATCAATGACGATCTTTTTACTAATCCTTTATATACAGAAGCTGTTTATATCAATGAAAAGATGAAAGAGTGGGATTTTGATAAATCAAATAAAGAGTTACTTGAAATGCTTGATGCTATTGAAAAAAGTGCTAAAAAGGGGGCTTATATACAGCGATACAAAGGTTTGGGTGAGATGAATCCTGAGCAACTTTGGGAAACGACTATGGATCCTTCAAACAGACGTTTATTGCGTATTATGATAGATGATTCAGAAGCAGCGAGTGATACATTTGTGTTGTTTATGGGAGATGAAGTAGAACCTAGACGTAACTATATACAAACACATGCAAAAGATGTGAAACATTTGGATGTATAGTTCATGAAATACGGTGAAAAAGAGATTGTTGAGTTTAATATAGACAAAGATTTGGAGATATGGCCAAATAAGCATCAAAAAGAGTATATTATTAAAATCACATTGCCAGAGTTTGCTTGTCTTTGTCCTCGAAGTGGTTATCCAGATTTTGCAACTATTTATCTTGAATATACGCCAGACAAATGGGTTGTAGAGTTAAAAGCGATTAAGTTATATATCAACTCTTTTATGACCAGACATATCAGCCATGAAGATAGTGCAAATGAGATCTATGATGTTTTACAGAAAAAACTTGCACCAAAATGGATAAAAATAGTGGCTGATTTTAATCCTAGGGGAAATGTCCATACAGTGATAGAGATAGACAGTAATAGCATTTGCAAATGATCACACCAAGACTGATAGAACTTCTTTTCTCTGCCGCTTCAATCCAGCGGTGGAATGATTACCCTCGTATGGTTGATTTGGTGGAACTTGATAAACAAGCTCATAAGTTTATTATTGCCTATATGTTGGTTAAGATTGAAAATGATGATACTATTCATATACCGTCTCTTATTGAAGCGGGAATTTTTGAATTTTTACGCCGTGTTATTGTGACAGATATGCGTCCAGATGTATTTCGAAAAATATTACAGCAAAAAAAAGACGAATTAAATGGATGGGTTATCTCTCAACTTCATGATGATCTTAAACCCATTGAAAATGGTGCTTTTTTACTTCGTTTTGAAAAATATTTACTTGATGAAACTATGTATGAAAAAGAGCGTTTTATCTTAAAAGCAGCATCTTATCTCTCTACAAGATGGGAGTTTTCTATCATTTATCAGACTAGTCAGTTTTTAAATGATATAGAAGATGTGAAAAGTGCTGTTGATGATGAAATAGAGGATTATTATGAGTTAATAGGTGTACGTAAAATTGCTCTGAATAAAAAACTATCCCGCTTTATTGACCTTAGTGGCAGGCTTCGTTTCCAAAAACGGTGGGCACAAACACCTCGTATACCTGAAACATCCGTATTGGGTCATATGTTGATTGTGGCTATTTTTAGTTATTTTTATTCACGTGAGATTTCAGCATGTGAAAAACGTTTAGAAAACAACTTCTTTTGTGCTCTTTTTCATGATCTCCCTGAAGCACTAACAAAAGATATTATTACCCCTGTGAAATATTCGGTAAGTGGATTAGACGATATCATCAGTGATTATGAAATCGAGAAAATACAAAATGATATTTTACCGTTGATTCCCTCGTCTTTGCAAAATGATTTTTCTTATCTTCTAGGGATTTATGATGGTTCTAAAAAAGATGAGTTTTTAAATAAAATTTATATTGATAAAATACAAATCATGGATTCTTTGGATGGCTACAATGAAGATTATTATAATCCTATAGATGGGGTAGCACTAAAGGCTTTTGATCGTTTAGCGGCTTTTATAGAAGCAACTTTATCTATATATCATGGCGTTAAATCCAATGAACTTATCAAAGGAAAATCGCAAATATTACAAAAGTTAGAGGAAAACAAGTTAGTGAATGGTGTGAATTTTTACGAGTTAGCACAAAAAATAGATAGCTATTTCTATAGATAAAAGACTCCCCTCAAGGTTCCTGCGGCACACACTAAAACAAAGTGCGTTGCTGTGTTCCCACCCTGGCGCGTTACTCTGAAAAAGCGTTGCACAGGTCTTAAGGAGAGCACTCAAAAAGCCGATGCTTTCTCAATGCTGAGGGATGATTTTACATCAAATAGGCTTAAGCTTATCTAAAAGGATAATAATTTGAAGTTATTGGAAAAATCAAAGATATGGTTTTTGACTTTTTTTAGAGACATTTTTGTTTATCACAATAGTTCTTTAGAATTTCGTGCTAAATTGATTGCTGCAATAATCGGTGCAAATAAAGAAGTTGATAAGTGTGAAGAAAAAATTTTACGTCAAATTGCACATGAAATTTATCCAGAAGATAAGGCAAGAGTAGAGATACTTATTCAGACGACCAAAGAGTATGTAAATAAAATTGTCCAAAATAATGGGCTAGATCTTAATGAACTTATTTTGGCTATTGATTATGAATTAAGAGAAGTAAAACGTTTTTGTGATAAAGTTGATCTCCAAATGTTGGAGCGTTTTATGGTTTGTACACAAAAAGATAAGGAAACATATCTGATTCAACAAAGGATATTAGAGTTTTTGTCAAATGAATTGTTAGATTTCAAGAAAATTTGCTAAAATACTTATTCTTCAATTATAGAGAGGTGGCCGAGTGGTTGAAGGCGCTCGCCTGGAACGCGGGTATAGGGCAACCTATCGAGGGTTCGAATCCCTTCCTCTCTGCCATAATCAAACTGACTTAATTTTTAATAATCTTGTTTACCTGAAAGGATTTGAACCTGATAGAGGTGTTCGGTGTAGCGAAGCGAAACCCCACAACGAAGTGAGGACAATCCCTTCATCTATGCCATTATATTTCATTTTGAAATATAAATTATCACTATTTTTATAACTAGTTATCATGATATTTGCTATACAAGGAATATACATGATATTACATCTTGATTTGGACTCATTTTTTGTTTCTGCACATCGTACACGTGATTTGTCCTTATTGAACAAGCCTGTTGCTGTAGGTGGTAGAAGTAATCTGAAAATATTTGAACGAAAAAGTAATAATATCCAATTGTATGATACAAATCATGGTGCATTTGTAAATCCCATTTTTTATAACCAGACAAAACAAAATTTTAATACTTTTTTTGTAGACAAGCAAAAAGGAGGTAAAAGTAAAGTTAGAGGTATTATTACAACTTCAAGTTATGAAGCGAGAAGTTATGGTATAAAAACAGGAATGCCTGTTGCTCAAGCATTGAATTTATGTCCATCTCTTATAGTTATACCGCCTGATTACCTGCTCTACCATGATCTTTCGCATAGATTGCACAGCTATTTGATGACGATGCTTCCTATCATCGAGCAATATAGTATAGACGAGTTTTTTGCAGATCTTAATGGTTGGATAGGTGAAGATGATGTTTATGCATTTATAGTGCATTTACAGCGTTGTGTGATGGATAGATTTAATCTTCCTGTCTCGATAGGTGTCTCATCTGGAAAATGGATTGCGAAACTTGCCACCAATTTTGCAAAGCCATATGGCGTGAAGATAGTTTATAAACATGAAATCCCTTCATTTATAAGAGAAATACCTATAAAAGATTTTCCTGGTATTGGAAAAGGGTATGCCAAACGTTTAGAAAAATATTTCATTACTACTTTAGGTGAAGCTAGTTGTCATAAAGAATTATTTGATCAGTGGGGAAAAACGGGAAAACAACTTTATCTCAGATTGATTGGAAAAGATGATGAAGGTATTTTGTTTAGTTCTGATCGGAAATCTATTGGGATAAGTAGAACATTCGATCCTTTATATGATCGTTTAGAAGTATCAAGACGTATTATTATTTTAGCCAGACATGTTGTTTTTCTCGTCTTTAGACAAAAAGTTAATCCTACATCTTATTATTTGAAATTGAAGTATGATTTTGGTTCTTCTGTTAAAGGTCGTGTTACGCTTGATAGACTCTTTAGTGAATCTTTATGTATAGATGTTTATAGAAATTTGTTTTCAAATATTGATATTCAAGAAGGTCATGTGACAAAGATATCTATATCTGTTTCAAATTTTTCGTTACAAAATAAAAAAACATTTTCATTAATACATTTAAGAGATGATTTGCAGGAAAAGAAATTATCAGAAAGTATCCACACGTTACGTGAAAAGTACTCTCTTGATATTGTAAAATTTGGAAGTGAATTGTGAAAAAATATCTTTATAGACATTAGGTGCTTTGATTGATACAACTATTCATAAAAGATCATTAGACATATTTTATCCCCTTTTCGATATTATCAAAAGAAACTATAGTAAAGAGATTTTATGGAACATTTTGCAAAAAGAATTATCCCTTGTTTGGATGTTGATAATGGTCGTGTTGTTAAAGGTGTGAATTTTGTAGGATTAAGAGATGCTGGTGATCCTGTAGAAGTTGCCAAACGGTACAATGTTGAAGGTGCTGATGAAATTACATTTTTAGATATCACAGCTAGTCATGAAAATCGTGATACGATTGTAGATATTGTAGAAGAAGTTGCAAAAGAAGTTTTTATACCATTGACTGTAGGTGGCGGTATAAGAAAATTAGATGATATATACAATCTTTTAAATGTCGGATGTGACAAGGTAAGTATTAATTCTGCAGCTATTAAAAACCCAGACTTTATCAACGAAGCTTCAAAACGTTTTGGTTCACAGTGTATTGTTGTGGCTATAGATGCCAAACGCAGTGGTGAGAGTTGGAATATCTTTCTTAATGGCGGTAGAGTAGATACAGGTATTGATGCTGTTAAATGGGCTAAGGAAGTTTGTGATAGGGGTGCGGGTGAAATACTTTTAACTTCTATGGATGCAGATGGTACAAAAGCAGGATTTGATAACATGCTAAACGCTTCAGTAAGTGATGCAGTTTCTATTCCCGTGATTGCTAGTGGTGGTGCAGGTACCTTGGAACACATAAGGGATGCTTTTCTTAAAGGAAAGGCTGACGCTGCTTTGGCTGCTTCTATATTCCATTTTAAAGAGATAGACATTATGGAACTTAAACAATATCTACGTTCGCAAAATATTGCTGTAAGACTTTAAAATGTTTGTTTGTGCTGGTAATAATGAGACCTTTCCTTTTGCTACGCCTATAGGTGTAGGTTTGATTGAAAGTGCTATGAATTTAACAAGAATGGTTCTATTTGACAAACCTGATTTTCTAATCTTTGTAGGTAGTGCAGGTAGTTATGGTAAATACAAAATATTTGACATTGTTGAAAGTTCTATAGGATCAAATATAGAATTAGGCTTTTTACAAAACAAAGCATACTCACCTATAGATAACGTTATAGATGCTTATCATGATAAAGAAGTTTCACGTGAAACATTAGATATTGTCAATTCTAGTAATTACATAGCAACAGATTTTTCTTTAGTTCAATCCTATCGCAAACATCATATAGAATTAGAAAATATGGAATTTTTTTCAGTATTGAAGATATCTCAAGAATTTAGCATACCAGTATTAGGGGTTTTTGTGATAACAAATTACTGCAATGAGAATGCACATAAAGATTTTTTAGAGAATCATCATAAGGCAAAAACAATATTAATGCAGTACATAGCTGATAAATACAAAGAGATAAAAGAATGAAAAAAATTATTTTAGATTATACCAAGGAGACTTTGTCACAAATGATTAAGCCATCATTTCGTGCTAAACAGATTTACAATTGGGTATATCAAAAAGATATATCAACATTTGATAAAATGCTAAATTTACCAAAAGATTTACGAACTGATCTGGAAAATAGCTTTATTATTAATCCTCTTAAAATAATAAGAAAAGAGACAAGTAGTGACTTAAGTATCAAATATCTCTTTCAATGTACAGATGGTTTTACAGTTGAATCTGTATTGTTGCCTATGAAAAAGGAGATACGGGATAGTGACGGAACGATTAAAAAAGAAGCCAAATATACTATTTGTGTATCGAGTCAAGTTGGTTGTAAAATCGGATGTGCATTTTGTTTAACAGCAAAGGGTGGTTTTAAACGTAATTTATCAGCAGGAGAAATAGTTGCTCAAGTGTTGTCTATCAAACAAGATAATGATATTGCTCATAATCGTAGAGTAAATATAGTATACATGGGCATGGGCGAACCTTTGGACAATATAGATAATGTGACCAATGCCATAAAAATATTTAATGACTTGGATGGATTAGCCATAGGTTCACGAAGACAAACGATTTCAACAAGTGGATTATCTCAACAGATAGCAAAACTTGGTGAAAGAAATCTTGGTGTATTGCTCGCAATTTCATTGCACGCGGTTGATGATGAATTACGAGAAAAACTTATGCCAATCAATAAAGCCTACAATATTGAATCTATCATCAATGCTGTAAAAAACTTTCCAATTGATCAAAGAAAACGTGTTATGTTTGAGTATCTTGTTATGAAAGATTTAAATGATGATATACAAAGTGCTAAAAAGTTAGTTACCCTACTTCATGGGGTAAAGGCAAAAGTCAATTTGATATACTTTAACCCCTACCCTGGTTCACCATTTTACAGACCAAATGAATCTGATATGAATAAATTTAAAAATTATTTAAATGATCACGGAGTATTATGTACAATCCGTCAATCTAAAGGACTTGATATAAGTGCAGCTTGTGGTCAACTAAAGGAGAAAACTGAACATGAATTATCTTGATATAATACAAATAATCTTTCTATCTGCTGTAGCTATTGTTGGATTATACGGAATTATCAAAGCTGTCTTTTTTGATAAAGATTAATTTCTTTTATAAAATCATATTTTGAATACAATTTATATCTATTCTTGTATTCAAATTCAATCCAGTTAGCATGTAATAATAATCTTGATGCACCTGTTTTCGCTATTCTCTCTTCTTTTGAAAGATTACCCTCTAGGTAATTTTCTGCAATCAAGGTATTCACTCCATATAGGGGATCACCAACAATGGGATGTTTCACGTGAAACAAATGCAACCTTATCTGATGTTGCCTTCCTGTAAGTGGTAAAGCTTCAATAAGTGTTGTATCGGTATCTTTAAAATATCGAATAGGATTTATAATAGTACATGAAGTTTTCCCTTCTTTATGGATAAATACTTTTAGTTTTATTTCTGAGAAATCTCTATTCTTCAGAATTGGTTCATTAATTGAAAAAGAATCAGTGATTTTCCCTTTTACTAAAGCAAGATAGCCTTTTTTTATTTTTCTGTTTTCAAATCCCATTTTGATTATTCTCTCGGTATGTGATTTTTTTGCTGCAATGACTATGCCACTAGTTTCTTTGTCTATTCTATGTGTGATATTGGCATCTTTACCAAAAAGATATTTAATCTCATGTGTGAGGGAATAATCGGTTTTTTTACTAGTTGGGTGTACTAGCACACCACTTGGCTTATCAAAGAGTGCAAAATCATTGGTTTGAAAAAATGGTTTAAGTCCTTGTGTCTTTGGTACAAATTCGATGATACCGATTTCACCATGGATATAAGCAGATTTTTTAACAAGAACTTTGCCATTTACCAAAACTCTACCACGATCTATAAGGCGTTGCGTATCTTTCATAGAGTATCCAAGTTCATCAATAAGGAACTTAAAAGCTTTAACTTTGCTTTTGAGTTGGAAGTGCTTTATTTTATAGGACAAAATTAATACCTTTTTAACAGTAATTTAAATACAGATGTTATATTATATTATTATAAAAAAGCTATATTATCTAAATAAAATAATAAAAAGATCACAAAGACACAGGAAATTATATGGTAGAGAGATATGCACGACCCGAAATGAAAGAAAAATGGACACAGCAAGCGAAATATGATGCTTGGCTAAAAGTTGAAAAAGCTGCTGTAAAAGCTTGGAATAAATTAGGATTGGTACCTGATGAAGATTGTCAAAGAATAATTAAAAATGCAGCATTTGATGTAGAACGTATAGATGAAATAGAAAAAGTAACACGACATGATGTTATAGCATTTTTAACAAGTGTATCAGAGTCGCTAGGTGAAGAGAGTAGGTGGGTTCATTATGGTATGACTAGTTCAGATTGTATAGATACTGCGGTTGCTTTGCAAATGAAAGAATCTCTAAAGATGATTCTTCAAGATATTACAATGGTTATGGATTCTATTAAGAAAAGGGCATTTGAACATAAAATGACTTTGATGGTGGGGAGAAGTCATGGTATTCATGGTGAACCTATAACTTTTGGGCTAGTATTGGCTATCTGGTATGATGAGATGCATAGAAATTTAGACAATCTTAAACAAGCTATGGAGATGATATCTGTAGGAAAGATTAGCGGCGCTATGGGAAATTTTGCACATGCACCGATTGAACTTGAAGAATTGGTTTGTAAAGAACTTGGTTTAAAACCTGCACCGGTTTCTAATCA
>JALULO010000082.1 GCA_027056215.1 Campylobacterales bacterium
ACTTTTCTAGCTTCATGTTCAAAGTTTGACGCTTCTAAAAGCACCTCTTTAACATAACACTTTTTATGATGTGTTTGGGCAAGTTCTTTGGCATAGCGTGCTTCTTTGGATGAGCTTTCTCTTGTATGATAGTTGACAAGAACGATATCAAAACTGATTTTTTGTTCAAGTAAAAGAAAAAAGAGGGCAGTGGAGTCTACCCCTGCTGAAAAGGCAAGTAAGTTTTTTTGTTTTTGAAGTGTTTCAACACTCTTTGGTGAGAGTAGCAACTAACTTATCTCCTGCGATTTGTGTTACTTTTGCTTTATAGGTTTTGCCTACGATAGGTTCTTTATCGGTCTCATTTTCATTGATAAGTACTTCACCGTCGATATCTTCTGCCCATAATAGTTTTTTAGCCCCTAGAAAAAACTCATGTTCACTGCTTTGACCTTGGAGTACAACTTCTATCTCTTTGTCCATCTCTTGTTGGAGTGATTTTTGGTTTTTTGCTTCGATGATTTGATGTAACTTCTCGATACGTGCATCGATGATCTCATCTGCAATTTTAGCTTCATCCATACCTTGTGCTTTGGTTCCCTCTTCATCTGAATAGGCAAAAACATTGACACGATCAAAGTCAAATGTCTCTAAAAATGTACAAAGTTCTTTAAAGTCTTCTTCACTTTCACCGGGATGACCTGCTATGATGGACGTACGTACAAAGGAGTTGGGGGCACTTCTCATGATCTCTAACTGATGTTTGATAACCTCTTGACCACTACCACGACGCATGATTTTAAGCATAGAGTCGCTGATGTGCTGGATGGGCATATCAAAGTAGTTATGAAAAACTTTTGATGTGATGATTTTAGTTAAAACCGCATCACTGAGCGTTGAAGGGTAGAGGTATAAAATCCTAGCACTTTTGACACCTTCTATCTTTTCAATTGCGTCGATAAGTTGGATAAGACCATCTTTTTGTTCAAAGTCACGTAAATAGGAGCTACTATCTTGTGAAATAAAGCTAAAATCATAAAAACCCTCTTGTGTTAATTTCTCAACTTCTGTGACAATATCTTCGAGAGCTCTGGATTGAAGTTTTCCTTTAAAATGTGGAATCGCACAAAAAGAACACTGTTGATTACAGCCTTCACTTAACTTGATGTATGCGTGGTAGTTTGAACCTGTGATGACCCGTTTTTGATCTTTGATGAGGTAAGTACGTGGCGAAAAGCGATTTTCACGCCTGGCGATGAGTTCATCGATCTTATCATAATCACCAACTCCTGTAAAGATATCAACCTCTTTTAACTCTTCAATCAACTGCTCTTTATAGCGTTCACTCAAACAACCGCTCATGACAAGTAAAGAGTCTTTTTTTCTGGTCTCATGTAAGTCAAGTACTGTTTGTATACTCTCTTGTTTGGCTGCATCTATGAAGCCGCAAGTATTAACGATGATAACATCAGCACTTTGTGCATCATCTGTGATGGCATAGTTACTCAGACGACCAAGCATGACTTCTGAATCGATCAAATTTTTTGTGCATCCTAAAGAGACAAGATGTAGTTTTTTACCCATACTATTTATACCCATATATTATCTATCAATCTGGTAGTACCTACTCTGGCTGCTACGAGAATGATGCTGTTATTGATTTGAATCTCTTGTATATAGTTAAATTCTCTATCAACAATCTGGACGTACTCTACCGCGGTTGGGCTTAAAATCTCTAACATAATCTTTCTGATAGTCTCTGTATCTCGTTCTCCTTCGATGATGCGTTTAGTTGCTGTTTTTAAAGATTTTGAGAGTAACAGTGCATCTTGGCGTTCTTGTTCGTTTAGATAGACATTGCGACTGCTAAGAGCTAGTCCATCGTGTTCTCTGACGATTTCGCAAGGTACAATGGTCGTCTCTAAAAAGAGGTGCTTGACCATGTTTTGAATCAAAAAGAGTTGTTGGGCATCTTTTTTGCCAAAGTATGCGTTTGTAGGTTTTGTGAGATTGAGCAGTTTGAGTACGATTTGCAACACACCGTCAAAGTGTCCTGGTCGGTTATATCCCTCTAAGATATAGCCTTTGATTTTTGGGGCTTTGATAGAGAGTTCATCTTTCTCATACATCTCTTGTATATCTGGCATGAAGAGACAATCTACGCCTGCGAGTTCACAGATTTTGAGGTCTGCTTGGAGTTTTCTTGGGTAAGCATCAAGATCTTCACCGGGGAGAAACTGGGTAGGATTGACAAAGATCGAGACAATCGTTTTGCCATTTTCGGTAATACTCTTTTTGATAAGAGAGATATGCCCTTCATGAAGTGCCCCCATCGTGGGAACAAAGCCAACGTTCTCTTGGATCTTGTTTCGGTAGTTTTGTAGTGATTTAGGATCGGTGATTTGTATCATGTTAAAGTCTCTTTTGTGTAGAATCATGTAAGTAAAATTATAGCAGGAGAAACTTTGGATAGTTATGAATATAATGAACTTTTAACAAAATTGACCACAAAGATTGACAATATCAGGCAGATTGTTACTCCAGATAAATTACAAGGGCGTTTGGAAGAGATTGAAGCGATAGAGCAGGGTGCAGATTTTTGGAGTGATGCCAAAAATGCTGCAAAAGTGCAACAAGAGAAAAATAAAATCCTCTCTATCTTGAAAAAGTATCATGAAGCCAAAAGTGCTGTGGAAGATGCGGGCGAATTGTTGGAGATGGCAGAATCTGAAGGAGATAGTGAAACGATCGAAGAGCTTTACAGTGATGCGTCTGGATTAGAACAAAAAGTTTCTAAACTTGAAGTGGAGATGATGTTAAGTGCCGATGATGATAGCAAAAATACCATTGTGACGATTCACCCAGGAGCTGGTGGTACGGAGAGTCAAGATTGGGCGAGTATGTTGTATCGTATGTATCTGCGTTGGGCTGAAAGGATGGGATTTAAGGTTGAGGAGTTGGATTATCAAGCGGGAGATGAAGCGGGTATCAAGGATGTTAGTTTTATCATCAAAGGTGAAAATGCTTACGGTTATATGAAAGCGGAAAATGGTATCCATAGACTTGTGCGTATCTCTCCTTTTGATTCAAATGCCAAACGTCATACTTCCTTTACCTCTGTGATGGTTTCACCTGAAGTAGATGATGATATAGATATCGAAATCGAAGATAAAGATATTCGTATCGATACCTACCGTGCGAGTGGTGCAGGTGGGCAACATGTCAATAAAACAGACTCAGCAATCAGAATAACCCACATACCAACCAATATAGTTGTACAGTGTCAAAATGATAGAAGTCAGCATAAAAATAAAGCAAATGCTATCAAAATGCTCAAATCAAGACTTTATGAATTTGAACTTGAAAAACAACAAGCAGCCAAAGATGGGATCGAAAAGAGTGAAATAGG
>JALULO010000083.1 GCA_027056215.1 Campylobacterales bacterium
ATCTTTCTACTCTAAAACATAATTAAGAAAGGTTATAATACTATAAAGATTATAAAAATAAAGAGCGAAAAGATACAATGTTTAAAAAAACTTATCTCCTTTTGTTAATATATATAATGTTTAGTACCTTATCTTTAAATGCATATATCTTACCTCCAAAAGATTTGGTCAAATATGATATTTTTGTACAAGTTGGTGCCTTGAAAAAAGCTGAAAGCATACAAGATCTAATCAAAAAGCTTGATGCCTTTGGGTTATATATTGAACATGATAAACAACTTAGTAGAGTTTTTGTTGTCTTGCAGAACAAAAGTAAAAATAGAAGAATTTTGATACGTAAAATCAGAAAAATTATTCCTGATGCCTTTGTAAAAAAAAGTTTTACACCTCATATACTAATTATGCCATCTCAACACAAAAATGCTATATCTAAAAACATTCATAATAACTCTCTAAATGCTGAAGCTATTTTAAGAACTCGTAAAAAATTCTTTTAAATTAAAACCTTGTTTTGCATAAGAAGGTGCAATTAATTTGTACCTTAATCGGAGCTAAAGTAATCTTGTTGTAAAATCGCGTACATTTTAAACAAGGAAAACAGAAATATGGCAATTACTGTATATTACGATAATGATTGTGATTTAAGTATCATAAAAAGTAAAAAAGTAGCGATGATAGGTTTTGGTTCTCAAGGACACGCACACGCAGAAAATTTAAGAGATAGTGGTGTGGAAGTTATCGTTGGGTTAAAAGAAGGCGGAAGTTCATGGGGCAAAGCTGCAGCAAAAGGTTTTGATGTGATGAGTGTTGCTGAGGCGACAAAACAGGGTGAGGTTGTCATGATCTTGTTACCTGATGAGATTCAGTCTACCATCTTTAGAAATGAGATTGCACCAAATCTAAACAAAGGCGATACGATTGCTTTTGGTCATGGTTTTAACGTTCATTATGGTCAAATCATCCCACCAGAAGGCATCAACTGTATCATGGTTGCACCAAAAGCACCAGGTCATACAGTAAGAAGTGAGTTTACCAGAGGTGGTGGTATCCCTGATCTTGTGGCTATATCACAAGATGCTACAGGTGATGCACTAGAGTTGGCAAAATCATATGCAAGTGCTATCGGTGGCGGTAGAACAGGTATTATTCATACGACATTTAAAGATGAAACTGAAACAGATCTATTTGGTGAGCAAGCAGTTTTATGTGGTGGTGCGACAGCACTTGTACAAGCTGGTTTTGAAACATTGACAGATGCAGGTTATGCACCTGAGATGGCATACTTTGAGTGTTTACATGAACTTAAACTTATCGTTGATTTGATGTATGAGGGTGGTATCGCGAACATGAGATACTCTATCTCAAATACTGCTGAATATGGTGACTATGTAAGTGGTCCTAGAGTCATCAATGATGAGAGTAAAAAAGCGATGAAAGAGATCTTAAAAGAGATCCAAAATGGTGTATTTGCAAAAGACTTTGTACTAGAAGGACAAACAGGTTATCCTAGAATGAATGCTGAGAGAAATAATGCAAAAGCATCATTGATTGAGCAAACAGGAAATAAACTAAGAGAGATGATGCCTTGGATCACAGCCAATAAAATCATAGACCAAGATAAAAACTAAGAGGTTTGAAAATGGGAGAAATTATCACGGTTACATCAGGTAAAGGTGGCGTTGGAAAGTCAACGCTTTCTGCCAATCTTGCTGTAGGTTTGGCACAGGCTGGTAAAAAAGTAGTCGCCATAGATTTTGATATCGGGCTTCGGAATTTGGATATGATTTTAGGACTTGAAAATCGTATCGTTTACGATGTAGTAGATGTGATGGAAGAGAGATGTAATCTGTCTCAAGCTTTGATCAACGATAAAAAAGCTAAAAACCTCTACTTCTTGCCAGCTTCTCAAACCAGTGATAAAAATATCCTTGATCGTGATAAAGTTGCAAAATTACTTGAAGAGCTCAAAAAAGAGTTTGATATCGTGATTTTAGATTCTCCTGCAGGGATAGAGAGTGGTTTTGAACACTCTATTTTCATGGCTGATCGGGCATTGATTGTTTCAACACCGGATGTCTCTGCTGTTAGAGATGCAGATAGAGTGATTGGTATCATCGATGCAAAAAGTGAAAAAGCAAAAGCAGGTGAAGAAGTGATAAAGCATGTTGTTATCAATCGAATTAAACAAGATATGGTTGATAAAGGAAATATGTTAAGTATCGAAGATGTTCTTAGTATCCTTGCTTTACCTTTGATTGGTGTAGTACCGGAAGATGAAAATATCATCACTTCAACCAATGAAGGTGAACCTATCTATTATAATCAAAAATCAGCAGCAGCACAGGCGTATAAAAATATCGCAAAACGTGTTCTTGGTGAAGATATAGCATTTATGGATATCTCTGTTAAAAAAGGATTCTTTGGAAGGATCTTTGGATGACACTGTTTGAGAGGATATTTGGTGGCAAAAAAGAACGTTCGGCAAATAAAGCAAAAGATAGGCTGACGATCATGCTAGCCCATGAAAGAGCTGACTGTGCAGTACCTTATCTTGATGATCTCAAACGTGATTTACTAGAAGTGATCAAAAAATATACACAGGTGAGAGATATCCATATCAAATCTGAAAACAATCAGAACGTAGATATGCTTGAAATAGAGATACAACTCGATAAATAGATGCGTAAACTGCTTACAGAAATAGCACTTGTTGCTTTTTTAGTATTATCTCTGTTTTTACTGGTTCTTAGAGTTTATCAACAAAACCATGTAGTGAGAGATAGTACTGAAAAAGTACAACAACAGCAACAAAATACAAAGAATGATAATCAAAAGATTAATCTTAAAACCATTCTCAAAGAACAAAATAAAACACTTGATCAACAATATAAAGCAATAGCATCAGAAATAGAAGATTTTCGTTCATCTGAGAAATTTCAGAAAATAAAAGAAAAAAAAGCTCTTAAAACTGAAAAATTTACATCAAAGTGTACTATAGCCTATACCCTTGAAAAACCTTTGCCAAAGCCAAGGATAATACAACAAAAAGAAAAAGAAGAGCCTGTAAAAAAGATACAAAAGAGCCTTCCTCTTGTTGCAATCATTATGGATGATGTCTCTTCTAAATGGCAGGCAAAGCTGATTAAAAAGTTACCTTTTCCCATAACACCATCTATCTTTCCAGCTACATATGATCATCCTAATACGCCAGAAATTGCTAAAATGTTTCAACACTACATGGTACATACACCGATGGAAGCATATCATTTTCCTTCTCCTGAAGAGAATACTTTACATGTTGATGATAGTTTAAAAACAATCGATATGAGAATCAAAAACATCAAAAAAGATTTTCCACATCTTATAGCGATTAACAACCATACCGGAAGTATGTTTACGTCAGATTATGAATCTATGGATAAGCTTTTTTGTGTATTGAAAAAGTATCATATTCGTTTTGTGGATAGTCGTACTTCAGCCCAGACAAAAGGCACAAAAATGGGCAAGATATTTCATACAAAAGTATTGGAAAGAAATGTCTTTTTAGACAATATCGATGATGAAGATGCTATTTTGGATAAACTCAAAGAGACTGTCTCTTATGCCAAAAAAAATCATCTTGCTATCGCGATATGTCATCCTAAAGAGAGTACATTTCAAGCCCTGATGCATGCCAAAAATATTTTACATGGAGTAGAGGTTGTGACGATAGATAAGTTGTATTGATGCAGGTATTAGCGTCCATCCCACAGTGTTTACAAACACTTAAAAAACCGCCCAAAGAACTCTATTTTCAAGGAAATAAGGCTTTTTTGGAAATGCCGTTGCTTTCCATTGTTGGTACAAGACGACCTTTGGCATATACCAAAGATATGACAGCACAACTTGCAAAAAAGTTTTCTCAAATAGGCTATACCGTTGTTAGTGGTGCAGCGATGGGTGTGGATGCAATCGCACATAAAGGTGCTTATCCAAACACTATAGCTGTGATGGCAAATTCTCTGGATATTATCTATCCCAAAGTCAATGAAGGCCTCATCAAAGATATAGCTAGCGATGGCTTGTGCCTGAGTGAGTATGCCCAAAAGACACGAGCAACAAAGTATAGTTTTGTGATTCGTAATCGTATCGTAGTCGCTCTTGGCGAATTTTTGATTATCACACAAGCAGATGAAAATAGTGGTACGATGCGCAGTGCCGAAATCGCACTGGAACTTGGAAAGAAGATCTATGTTTTGCCACACCGTATCACAGAGAGTAGGGGAACGCAAAAACTTTTGCAAGAGGGGCAGGCTGAGCTGATTTTAGATATAGATGCCTTTGTAGGACAATTTGGAACGCAAACAGTGCAAGATGACGCTTTACTCGCATACTGTCAAAACACACCCTCTTTGGCTGAGGTATTAGAACACTTTGGTGACAAAGTTTATGAGTATGAGTTAGAAGGTTTGATAGAGATTAAAAATCTAAAGGTTTATCTTTTATGAAAATAGCAGCGATTGATATTGGACTTAAACGTATCGGAGTAGCAGTTAGCCCTGATGGAAAAGTTGTTTTCCCCAAGGACGCTATTTTACGTAAAAACCGTAATCAAGCTGCACGAGATGTAGATGCTTTTTTGAAAGAGTGGGAGATAGACAGATTGATTGTTGGTGTTCCAAAAGGGGGAAGCAGTGAAGCGGAGATGACGCGAAGAGTAGAGCATTTTATCTCTTTGTTGGCATATGCAAATGAGGTGATTTATCAGGATGAGTATGGTAGTTCTGCCGAGGCGAAAGAGCGTATGCAAGGTGTAGTGAAACAAAAACGTGATGGCAGGATCGATTCGATTGCGGCGCAAATAATATTGGAAAGGTATTTAGAAAGATGTACTCAAGAATCTTAGTGGCACTTCAGTTTGTCTTGATTGGGTTGGTTTTGATTCCCAAACAAACAGTTACTTTTTGTCCTTTTTGGTGGTTTTTTATCCTTGCCAGTACAGCTTTTGCTATCTGGACTTTCATGCACAATCGCCTTGGAAATTTTAATATCGTACCCGATATCAAAGAGAGTGCAAAACTGATAACCACAGGTCCATATCGTTTCATCCGTCATCCGATGTATAGTTCACTTTTTTTTGGTATGTTGGGTGTGGTTTGCTACCTCTCACACTGGGTAAATTGGCTATTTTTAGCACTTTTGATAGTTGTACTGTATCTCAAAGCCTCAAAAGAAGAGAGGCTTTGGTGTGATCATCATGAAGGATATAGCTGTTACAAAGAGCATAGCAAATATTTTATCCCCTTTATTCTTTAAAAATCTCTTCATATGTCGTTTCATCAAAGCCCACAATAACTTGATTGTTATACTCTATGACAGGGCGTTTTATGAGCATATTTTCTTTTGCAAGCCACTGGGCTTTTTGGGTATCGGTGAGATCTTTATCTAGTTTTAGTGTTCTGTATGTTGTACCTCTTTTGTTAAAAAGTATGTCAATAGAAACTACTTTAAGCCAGTTTAGAATCTTCTCTTGTGAAACAGGTGTTTCTCGAAAATCAACAAAATCACAATCAAGTTCATGGGCTTTCATAAACTTTCTAGCTTTACGTACAGAGTCACATGTTTTGATGCCGTATAGTGTAATCTTCTTCATGTTAGTCTACCTTTTATCAGGGGATTTTTGGTGCATCGATCTCTTCACCTAACAGGGCATAACGCTTACCTATTCGTGCAACAGGTGCAAAAGATATAGTCATCTTTTCTTCTTTTTTGCTCACGCATTTTTCATCGATATACTGGTGTCTTATCTCTAAAACCAAAGGGATCGTTTTACTACCTTGGAGATTTATTTCTTGATTGAGTGTACAGAAAAATGCACTCGGAACTTCTTTAACCATCGGTGGAAAACCATCAACTACTTTTTGTGTTGCTATATCAAAATGCTCTGCTTCACTCTCTTTATGAGGAAGTCCTTTTGAGCTAAAATGCATTGTTTCAAGATGCGCTTCATCTACCATACAAATAGTACATTTTTGGGTTTCTCTGATATTTCGCAGGGTATCTTTTGGCGTACCGTCAGCTTTATGTCCGATAGAAACTAATACAGTTGGCGGTTGTGATGAAAGCCCGATAAAGTAACTAAACGGTGCTATATTGATGATACCATCCGCATCTTCTGTTACAATCCACGCAATAGGGCGAGGGATGATAGTTTGTGCCATGAGTTGGTATTTTTGGGTGAGTTCTTGATCTTTATAATCGATTAACATTGTGTCTCCTTAAAGTATTAGCATTGCATCGCCGTAAGAGAAAAATTTGTACTCTTTGGCGATGGCTTCTTTATAGATATCAAGAGACTTTTCTAGTCCCACAAAACTTGCTACTAACATCAGCAGGGTGGACTTTGGCAAGTGAAAGTTGGTTAATAAAAAGTCAACCCTTTGTGGCGGATTGTTAGGATGTAAAAAAAGATCGGAGTGCCCACTAGGTTGATCTTCTCTTACATAGTATTCCACAGTTCTGGTTACGGTTGTTCCAACTGCTAGTATCTTTTGATCTGAATCGATGATTTTTTGTGTCTCTTTAGGAATATCGTAAAATTCACTATGCATCACGTGTGATTTGATATGATTGGTTTCAACGGGTTTAAATGTTCCAGCCCCAACATGAAGTGTGACATAGTGTGTGTCAAACTTTTGTCTCATCTTCTCAAAAAGCGTATCTGTAAAGTGCAGTGATGCAGTAGGTGCAGCAACAGCACCGATATTTTGTGCAAAAAGTGTCTGGTAATCGCTCTCATCTTCTTTGGTATCTTCACGTTTGATATAAGGTGGTAAAGGAACATGCCCTATGCGTTCGAGTACTTCATGTAGAGAAGGAAAATCAAGCTCTTTTTCATCTTTGTAAAACTGTACTACTCTTGTACCATCTTCATGTAGTGCTATTACAATTGCTTTTAAATCATGGTCAAAAAAGAGTTCTGTACCCACTTTAACACGACCGCGTATATAGACTAGAAAATGATTGTTTTTTAAAGGTGAGTTGATCAAAAGTTCAACCCTCCCTCCACTAATCTTTTTCCCATAAATCCGTGCTTTGATGACTTTTGTATCATTGAGTATAGCAGCTGTATCTGTTGGGATAAACGCTAAAAGCTCATGAAATGTTGTATGGGTGATAGTATCTGATTTGCGATTATAGACCAAAAGTTTTGCACTATCTTTTGGTTCTGCTGGTTTAGATGCGATGAGCTCTGAAGGTAGGTCGTAATCGTACGAATCTACCAAAAGAGGGTCAAGATTATTCATCATCCTCTTTTTTCTCAGGATTAATATATTGTGCGATCAAAATAGAGAGACCATAAAGTAAGATCATAGGACCAGCCATCAAAAACTGAGTCAAAACATCAGGTGGTGTAAGCAAAGCAGAGACGAGAAATATCACAACCAATGCATATTTGAAAAAACCTTTGAGCGTCTCATCTGTTACCAGTCCGATAGATGCAAGGAAAAATGTAATCGTTGGTAACTCAAATGCCAAACCAAATCCAAGAATCAACTTTGTAAAGAAACTCACATAATCACCAATACTTGGAAGGGCAGTAAAAAGCTGGGAACCAAAGTTGATGAGAAAATCATATCCAAATGGGATAACAACATAGTATGCGAAAAGTGAACCTGTCAAAAACATGAAGGTTGCACCTACAGCAAATGGAAGAACCATTTTTTTCTCATTTTCATAAAGCCCTGGAGCGACAAAAAGCCACAGTTGCCAAAATATCACCGGAAGTGATGCGATAAAACCTGCAAAAAATGCAACTTTAAGTGCTGTAAAAAAGGGTTCTTGTATCTTTGTAAAGATAACACTACTTCCTTTTGGTAATACAGCCTCCAATGGTGCAATCATCCAATGTAGAATCGGTTGCCAAAAAGAGAACATCACAAAGAACATCACAAGCACTGTGACGACGGAAATACCAAGGCGTTTTCTTAACTCATATAAATGGGGTTTTATATCCTCAAACATCTTTTTTCTTACCTTTTTTCTTTGGCGTTTTTTTCGTTACTTTTTCATCATTTTCTTTAACATCTTCAACCTCTTTTACAGGTTGGGGCGTGCTTTCAATAGCTGGTGCTTCATCCAATTTCGTTAAAGAGTTCTTGATATCGGCAAAACCATCTTGTAGATCATCCATAACATTAACATTGTGATCGCGTTTGATTTCATTGACAGAGTTTTCAAGTTGTTCTTTGTAACTGATCGCTTCATCTTTGAGTTCTTTGAGATGAATCTCTTGCTCGATAGACTCTTTGACTTCATGTATACTTTTTTTGAAACTTCTGAAAAATTTAGCAATTTTGACCATCGTTTCAGGGAGTTTCTCCGGACCGATAAATAAAATCGCAATTATAGCTATGACGAATATTTCACCAAGACTCATTCCAAACATACGCATATCCTTACCGTTAGTTTTAAAGAGATTTTAGCGAAATTAGAGTTAGAGTAAAGACAAGTTGAAATGTGAAATAAAAAGTGAAGAAAAATATAAAATAAAGATATTTATGAAGCCCTGAGGCTTCATAAATGATGATGTTGTGTTACATCATGCCAGGCATACCGCCCATGCCACCCATACCGCCCATATCAGGCATCGCAGGAGCTGCTTTGTCTTCTTTGATATCACTTACAGTTGCTTCTGTTGTAAGCAATAAACTAGATACAGATACCGCATTTTGAAGTGCTACACGCTCAACTTTTAACGGATCGATGATACCTGCATCAAACATATCAACATACGTACCTGTAGCTGCGTTGAAACCATTATTTGCATCAGCATTTTCAAGTACGTTGTTTGCTACAACACCTGCATCAAACCCTGCATTTGCTGCGATTTGTTTGATAGGTGCTGCAACAGCACGGTTAACGATTTCAGCACCGATTGCTTCATCACCTTCAAGACCAAGATCAATTTTTGCACTTGCTTTAAGAAGTGCTGCACCGCCACCGATAACAACACCTTCTTCAACTGCTGCTTTGGTAGCCGAAAGAGCATCATCTACACGATCTTTTTTCTCTTTCATCTCAGTTTCAGTAGCCGCACCAACTTTGATAACTGCTACACCACCGCTAAGTTTTGCAAGTCTTTCTTGCAACTTCTCTTTGTCATAGTCACTTGAAGTTTCATCGATTTGTCTTTTGATATGAGCAACTCTCGCCTCGATTGCTGCTTTGTCACCTACACCGTTTACGATAGTTGTATTGTCTTTGTCGATAACAACGCTACCAGCTTGTCCAAGATCTTCTGGTGTAACACTTTCTAGTGTACGTCCTAACTCTTCACTGATAACTTGACCACCTGTTAAAATAGCGATATCTTCAAGCATCGCTTTTCTTCTGTCACCAAAACCAGGTGCTTTTACTGCTGCGATATTTAAGATACCTCTTAGTTTATTGACAACCAATGTTGCTAGTGCTTCACCTTCGATATCTTCTGCGATGATTAAAAGTGGTTTGCTACTTTTTTGTACTTGCTCTAAAACAGGTAAAAGATCTTTTAAGTTAGATACTTTTTTGTCATAGAGTAAGATGTATGGATTTTCCATGTGGACTTCCATCTTTTCTGTGTCGCTTACAAAGTATGGAGAGAGGTAACCTCTATCAAACTGCATACCTTCAACAACATCTAGCTCATCTTCGATACCTTTGGCTTCTTCAACAGTGATAACACCATCTTTACCAACTTTGTCCATCGCTTCAGCGATAAGATCACCGATCTTTGCATCAGAGTTCGCAGAGATACTTGCAACTTGTGCGATCTCTTTTTTGTCTTTGATCTCTTTAGAGTTTGTTTTAAGCTCAGCGATGATCGCTTCAACTGCTTTATCCATACCACGTTTTACTTCGATAGGATTTGCACCTGCTGTGATATTTCTAAGACCTTCTTTGAAAATAGCACTTGCCAAAACAGTTGCCGTAGTTGTGCCGTCACCTGCTTCATCTGCCGTATTTGATGCAACTTCTTTTACCAGTTGCGCACCCATGTTTTCGATCGCATTGTCAAGTTCTATCTCTCTTGCTACAGAAACACCATCTTTTGTGATGCTAGGAGCACCAAAACTTTTTTGGATGAGAACATTTCTACCTCTTGGACCCATGGTTACTTTAACCGCGTCGCTAAGTTTTTTTACACCTTCGTATAATTCATTTCTAGCTACGTCTGAAAATTTTACTTCTTTTGCCATATTTTTCCCCTTAACTTATTTTAATATACCTAAGATATCGTCTGTGTTTAGTACAAGATATTCACCATCTTCAAGTGTGACCTCTGTACCAGAATATTTTGCAAATACGATTTGATCATTTTCAGCGATATCCCCATCTTCTTTTACTTCACTGCTGATTGCAACTACCGTACCTGTAAGTGGTTTTTCTTTTGCATTATCAGGGATGATAATACCCGAAGCTGTTTTTGCTTCCTCTTCCACTCTTTTGACTAAAACTCTTTGACCTAATGGTGTAAAGTTCATGTCTGACTCCTTCTTTTATAGATTTAATGTTAATTATTTGTATATAAAGCTTTATATCTTAAAGCGATGGAATTTTACTATAAAAAAACCTAAATGTCAAGAGATTTACAAAAAATATGCATAAATACTTAGTCAACAAGACTAAAGAATATTACATGAGGTATAAATAATCTGATTGATTTTAGAGATGAAAATAAAATAACTTTTCTAAAAAGATGGCAAAAATTTTAGAAGATGGAAATATTTAATAGTTTTGTAAGAAAGTTTTGACTATAATCCAGTCTCAAATTTGTGGCAAGGTAGCTCAGCTGGTTTAGAGCGCTGGTCTCATAAGCCGGAGGTCGTGAGTTCAAGTCTCACTCTTGTCACCAAATTTACTCCCCCTCTTTTTTGAAATACGGATCTCAATCTCTGCGTTAGATTTTTTTGAATTCGCTACGGCGAGTCCTTCAAAAATCTGCCTTGATTATGAACGAAATTGCTACATTAAATATTTAGGTATTTAGTTGGTGCGGTAATAACTTAATGGCGTTTGGGAAAACCCAGAAAAAAGTTAAATATGTATAAATTTAAATTATCCTATTTTGAAACTTCTCCAATAAGTTCTTCAACTGATGCTATCTTACTCTTCAACCGCCCTATGTGTCCTTTTCTTATATCCATTTTTATAGAAGAGTATACACGGTTTGAGTGGGGTTCTAGAACCTTATAAGTATTTTTAACAACTGCTAAAGCCTCTTCAACACTATAAGTTTCGATGATAGTTCCCATAGGAGTAAGTTGATACGCATACTCACTCTCATCAATCATCTTTATAACTTTTGAGACATACTTCGCAACACTCTCACCCTTGTCTATTGGAAACATAGAAAATTCTAATAAAACTGACATGTCTTCTTACTTCTTATTTTTCTTACGAGATGATTTTGCCATCTTCGCTTTTTTCTTTGCTTTAGCTTTTTTAAGAGCTAAGTTTGCCTTTTTCCTAGCATTTACTATTTGACTGTCAACTTCTTTTGAATCCTTATAAAATTCACTCTTAAGAGCTGCTCTCTCTTGAGAAGCGAGATATGCCATCTTTTTACCATTTGCCATATCGACGCTTGAAGTGTTTTCTCTACTCATGGTTTACCTTGTCTTTTTGTAGGATTGTAGCATATATTTTTCAATTAAGTAACTTTTTTGTAATTTAAGTTTATATCACCACACCGACTAAATATCCAAAAAAGCTAAGAATTAAGCTTTGACCATCTATATTTGATAAAACGAATTTTGTTGTTACTTCATAGGTGTAGCATACACTAAAAAATATCTTCATATCTTTAAGGTGTGTACACTTTTGTCCTATCTATCCGATATTAGAGGTAAAGGTGACAAAGGATTTGATATGTTTAGTACCTCTTACAATCACCAAAGTGCTTCTGCTTTTGACTTTTCTATGCGTACTTCTTCTGGAGATAAGATCAGTTTACACGCTTATGATAACAAACAAGTGGAGATGGATCATCAAAAAGATGCTGGGATGGAGAGTATGGCACTCTCTTTGCGTCACGAGTATGGGTATAGCTTTTCGTACAGTGGTGATGGTATCGATAAGCAAGACCAAAAAGAGATCGAAGCGGCTTTGAAAAAGATCAAACCTTTGTTAAATATCTTAAATCCAGACCATGGATTTGAAGCTACGGATAAAAAGATTTCTGATCGTGCGATGGATATCAATGCCTTGCTTCCCAAAGCAAAAGATAGCAATCATCAAAACTTCATGAAAGACTCACTTGTGGATATGATGGACAAGATGCTCAAAGCATTTAAGGCAAATGACGACATGGTAAAACTTGCAAAAGATGTTTTTGATGCCTTGGATAAGCAGATGAAAGGATTGAGCCTCTACGCTTA
>JALULO010000084.1 GCA_027056215.1 Campylobacterales bacterium
TATAGGATCGCCCCAAGCTCCGAGTCCAAGATCAAGATCTTCTAGAACCCATCTCCATTTTGGGCTGTGTTTAGATTCTCTCCAGTATCTGACATTTGTATATGGCCAGTCGTCGTTTGCAAAGTATGTATTTGCGATGATATAATCGATATAATTTTCGATATCCATCATCGACGCGACGGTGTTATAGTTGTCATCATTTGAGAGTGTATGATTTGAAATAAACGTGATCAAATCTTTATAATTTTCGTTACTGCCCTCATTTACGCCCATATTGTCTTCAAGAAGATCAATCTTTTTAGCATCAACTGTAGGGTGGTTTTCTGCAAGGAAGTCTTCATTTTTCTTTTCGCGGAGGTTATGAATTCCCCAGTATTTACCATTTATAAAAACGACTACAGGTTGATAGTCTTGATACTCGACATCTAAATCATCTTTGATGACTTGTTGCATAAATGCATCTCTTAATAGTGCATTGTACCAGTCTTGTCCAGCACTTTTGAGTTTAAAACCATCAAATTTATCGATATTTTTATGAGGAAAAAGTTTGTATGCTATAGTATCTTTTTCATATTTGGATTTTGCAGAAAATTTAAGTGATTTTTGTGGGATTACTCTTGAGCAACTTCCACTGATTTTCATGTCCGCCTCCATAGAAAATCCCAGATTTTTGTTCGTATCATAATACTCTATATTAACCGGTCTTGCCCATTTTTGGTAGAAGTTCGCTATTTGTACACCTTCACAACCTGGCGCTTGAGCTCCATTTTTTCCAATTGTATAGATACCCACATAATCATCAAATAAGTTTTTATCGTCTGTCGAAAGTGATATGATGGGCAGTGCTGTATTTTCATTTACAAAAACTGTTTTTGTTTGTGCATAACTAAGTAACTTGCCGTCCTCCAATGCTCTTGCACGTATAACGGTAGTTTTGTCTATGTCAAAGTTTCCATTGTAAACATGAGATGTTAACGTTGGAAAAGATCCATCTGTTGTGTAGTAAATTTCTGCACCATTGATAGCATCGATTGTGATTGATTGACCGTTATTTGATATGATAGGATCAGCGGATAGAGCCAATGTATCTATACCAGGACTGTTTTTTTCTCCTGGTGTTGGGGTCATGTAGATGAACTTTGTATCAGTTTTTGTTGTTGAAATATCAGGCTTTTGTTTAGGAAAAGTAAAACCGTCAATCAACTTTGTATCGGCATTAAATAATCCTATGCTTTCGCCCTTATCTTTGAGTGTAAAGTCTGTATGCATGCCATTGTTCTTTTTATCTGCCCAAAAGAGTTTGTATCCATGTGCTGGGATAGTAGTTCCTTCGGGAATACGCCACGTTGCTTTATCTAACTTGTCACTGAGTTTATAGTTACCCAGATTGATCTCATTTGCAGTTTGATTGTGGATTTCTACCCAGTCTGAAAATTCTTTGTAATCAGGGTCCATGATAGTATGTGCATTGGAAGCCATAACTTCGCTGATGATCAGATTTTTTTGATTTGCAGGAGTAAACTCTTTCATAGCAAAATTTGATACGCGATTATTGAAATCAGCATTCCAAGCGTATGCACCTATGTTTAGTTTATGTGTACCTGCACCGATTTTTGTTTTTTCCACTGCTATTTCTACCAGATTGTGATCTTTTGCAAATGGCAGATATGCGATACGTGTCCAGTTCCATCCTGAGCCATTGGCAGTTGCTTTGTAAAGTCGATTATCTTCGATAAGATAATCAGCACCGATGATTGCACCGTTTGTATAGCCAGTGGCATGATCTTGGTCACTATCTATGTAGATTTGCGTATGTTGTCCGATATTTCCGTCATAAATAAGAAGATAGAGATTATTTTCATCATCAACTACTTTTACTTTTCCTATATTTGAAGCACCAAAGAGTGGTATGTTCGCCCATTCTGAATTGTCACCATCAACGCTAACTATAGCACGATCGATAGGAGGCATCAAAAGATTGGAAACTATTGACCAGTCATAGTCGAGGCTTATAGCTGCAACCCTGAAATCTTTTTTGATATCTGGTATATCTGTTACAGGCAATGATGTATAGATAGTATTGACCGTTCTGGAAAACTCTTGTGTATTTCCAACTCTTATCCAGTTCCAACCTGTACCTGTTTTAGTGGAGTGATATAGCCTTCCATCTTCGATAAGATAATCAGCACCATCTACAAAATCACTTTTGTAACCGGTTCCTTCATTGTGATCACTGTCTATAAAAAATTGGATATATCTGCCAACATCTGTTCCATCGGTGAGTTGGATTTCTATTTTCCCTTGATCAAGTGACTGATGTAAAACTCCCATAGCAGATTCTCCGGGTTTATTGATTGTTTGCCATTTCGTTCTAAAGTCTTTAGGTTTACCTTGATGAGCGGGTTCTTGTGATCTTGATTTTTGATTTTTCCCACTATTGCCACAACCAGTTAAGAGATAAGAACATAAAATACTAAGTATTATGATTTTTTTTATCATTGGATTTTTCCTGTTATACAAAATTATGACCAATACATCGACATATCTTGGATTTTATGAAAAAAGATATAAATAGTTGAGGCTGAAAGTCATTAAAAAAGAATACCATGTCCAATAAATTCTTTCATAAAAGATACAGATACTTTAGATATAATGGGCATTTTTAAATAAACCCTAAATATAGGAAATTACATTGAGAAGTCATTATTGTACTCAAATAGATGAAAACGATATAGGTAAAGAAGTAACACTTTGTGGCTGGACAAATGGCTACAGAGATCATGGTGGTGTTATTTTTATCGACCTTCGTGATAAAAGTGGTTTGGTTCAGCTTGTATGTGATCCGGCAGACAGCGAGGATGCACATAAAGTTGCAGATGAGGTAAGAGATGAGTTTGTCCTTATCGCAAAAGGTAAGGTACGTGCGAGAGGTGAGGGGCTTGAAAACCCAAATCTTAAAACAGGAAAGATTGAAGTTGTTGTTGAAACTTTGATTATTGAGAGTAAGAGTGAACCGCTTCCTTTTGTGATCAATGATCCAAAAGTTGGCGAAGAGACACGATTAAAGTATCGTTATCTTGATCTTCGTAAGGCTAGTTCTTATGAGACGTTTAGACTACGATCTAAAGCGACTATCGCTGCAAGAAACATACTCGATGCAAATGGATTTTTAGAAGTAGAAACACCGGTTTTAACCAAGTCTACACCAGAGGGTGCGAGAGATTATCTTGTGCCTAGTCGTGTGCACGGTGGTGAGTTTTATGCACTTCCTCAATCTCCTCAGCTATTTAAACAACTTTTGATGATTGGTGGATTTGATCGTTATTTTCAGATTGCTAAATGTTTTCGTGATGAAGATTTAAGAGCAGA
>JALULO010000085.1 GCA_027056215.1 Campylobacterales bacterium
GAATTAGTTCAAGAAATTCACTTCTATTAATCGATTTTACGAAGTCACTGATGAAAGATAAAGGGATGGAAAAACGTGAAGCGATTGCAGTGGCAACAGCAACAAGAGCAAAACCCATCTTTTTAACAGCTGTGGCTATTATACTTGGTTCCGCACTATTGGCTACAGATCCTATCTTTGGTGGATTAGGTGTTGCATTGATTTCCGGTACAGTGGCAGCAGTTGCTGTTTCACTGATCTTTGTTCCTGTATTGATGTATAATACAAAAGCTATCTAGTGAGGGGGATTTAGTTCCCCTATACTTGCAAATCGAAGTAAAAATTGATAGTCTGAAAAAGCTTTAAAAGACTGTATCTTTGGAAAAAATGGTGTTTAAGTCATACTGAAGAAGTTAATTTTCCTCTCCTGGTGAACCAAACATATCAGCAGCAATCCAGTTGGTATTCATAGAGTTGTCACTATTAGGATCAATGAGTGAAAGAGTTTTACCATTTGCATTGGCATCAGGCCATGTTTGATTATAGTTTACACTATCTACCAATACACCCTGTTCATTCTTGAGCATGACGGTATCACTTTCTTTTCCCAGCCTAAACGTAAAATCACCGAGATGAGTAACCGTTTGGGGATATTGTGTTTGAAATTTTGTGTGATTTGCGCAAAGTACCAAGTAAGCACCAGGATTTAGTATTGTTCCATATGGGATAGTATAGGGTTTTGCAATACTATTGTCTCTAAGTGTCCATCCAGTGAGGTTAATTGCTTGTGCGTCGTTGTTATATAACTCTATCCAATCTCCACTATCATGATTTTTAGTTGATTTATAATTGATTTCGTTGATAACAATTTTAGAAATAGCTGCTGTCTCAAAAATTGCACTGATCTGCATATCAGTGTTGATTGTGATATCAATTGTTTGTTGTGTACTTCCATTAGACCATCGGACAAACCGATAACCATTTTTTGGAATTGCTTTAAGTGTAACTATTGAATCTTTAAAATAGTCTGCACTATACTCACCGTCTAATGAAACTTCATCAATCATTATTTTTCCGTAATCTGAATTTTGTATAGAAAAAGAGTACGTAGTACTAAGATCAAAATAATCTTTGAGATGTTGAATGGCTGAGGCAGGTCTCATTTGCGCGGAATATTTGAATCTATTTATTCTTGCACTCCATTCTTCAATCGTATGAACCTTTCGTTTAGGTGCATCATACCAGCGTTTGATATCTCTTACCATCTCATCTTTAACCATATTTTCAGTTGCTTCAATTGTTCTAATGATTCTATCTGGTGTAAAAGTTGTAGACATATGGGTGATATATTTTCCTAAAAATCTATTTTTAAAATCACTATTGGTTAATAATGTTCTGAATAAGACACCAGACCAATCTGGATTTCTAGACCAAGGAGATGTTTTGATAGCAGTGGCATAGGAAATGATGTCAGTTGATTGACTATATAAAGAATAATCTAAATCATATAACATCCAACGCCATTTTGCACCTGCTTTTTGCTCTTTATAAAACTTTATATTTATACCTGGCCAATCCAGATTTGCTGTATAAATTTCAGTGACATAGTAGTTTAAATATTCATTGATATCCATTTTGGAAGAGACATAATCATAATATTTATTGATACTTAGATCATGTGTTTGTATATAATTTATTAAGCTTTTATATTCACTATTCTCTTTAGCACTTTTTTCCTCGCCACTTTTTTCTAAGATATCTACTGCACCAGTGATGTTGTAATTTGCTTCGAGATAATCTGCATTCATCTTTTCTCGGATATTGGAGATACCCCAGTATTCCCCGTTTATAAAAAGTACAGCAGGTTGAAAATCCTGATAAGGCAAATCCATATGATCTTTAACTAGACTTTGCAATACACCATCATTAATGATAGTTGATCTCCAGCCACTCCCACCTGTTCGAAGGATTAGACTTTTTATATTTTTGATATAAGGTTTATTAGGAAAAAGTGCATATTTGATAGATTTTGGACCATACTGTTCTTTTGCATATATAGCCAATGACTTTTTTGTATAGGTTCGTGAGTAACCGCCAAATATTCCAATGCCAACACCCTGTGAAAATTGCGATTTACCATCTTTGATATATTCCATGTCTGCGGGGCGTAACCATGATTGGTTATAGTTTGGTTGTTTGCGATCTTCAGGATAAGGATTTCCGTTGTCATCAGTTCCAATCGTATGAATACCAATTTTATCATCAAAAAGATATTCTTTATTGATTGCCAAAGAAACGATAGGCAAAGAGATATTTTCATTGATAAGATATGTCTGTGTTTTAGTAGAGCTTAAAAACTTACCATTTTCCAGTGTTCGTGCACGAATAACAGTTGTTTTGTCAATAAGGATTGGTTTTGTATATTGTTGAGAATTCGTAGTTGGCATTGAACCATCAAGTGTATAGAAGACAAGACCTCCAGTCTCACTTGAAAGTTTGATTTGTTGTGTACCGTTATAAAAACCACTTTCTTTATCGAAATGAGGTTTTTTAGATTTTATATTAAAATCTATCGCTTGATTATTTTTCTTGTTTGGTGTAGGAGTCATATAGTAGTTCTTTTTGCCAATACGTGTTACAGAAATATCACGTTTTTGCTTTTGTAAAATAATTTTATCTACTTCCTTACCATGACGATCGGAAAGTATTATTGTCTCCCTTTCAGCATCTATGGAAAAATTACTATGTAATGCTTTACGGGAAACATCTTTTTTATCTGCCCAAATGATATAATAACTTTTTGCAGCTATAACCGTTTTATTGGGAATGCGCCATTTTTTTGGATTTGTAGTATCATCACTGAGGTAGTATTGACTAATGTCTAATGCCTTATCACTGTTGTTATAAAGTTCTATCCAATCTGAAAAAAGTTTAAAATCAGGATCTATACCACTATTATTATTGCTTGCTAATACTTCATTTATGACCACCCCTTTGTTCTTTTTTGTTTCAGGGGCATTAATGATATCTGCAACAATAACAGTTCTTCTCGCAGTATCAATATTTCCAGCCTTATCCTGTACACTATATCCTATCTCATAGACACCGAGTGTATTTGTATCAATCGACACAGACTCTTTTTTGATGAAAGATGAAATATCTCCATCAACATCATCCATCGCTGTAGCACCTGGATCTTGAAAAAATCCACCTTTATTAACAATAATCTTTTTTGCACCTATAAGTGTTATCTTTGGTTTTTGGGTATCTAAAATTTTTTGATCATCGGAACTATTGGTACTACTAATATTATTTACACTACCACATCCTACAAAAAATATTATACAAGTATATATTAGTAC
>JALULO010000086.1 GCA_027056215.1 Campylobacterales bacterium
TGTTTAAAATAGATGATCCAAAAAACAACTATAAAAATGTAACCCACGCATTTTTTTTATCGTTAGCGATTACCATCGCAGAACCTTCCACTATCTTGCCTTTGATGGTACATCATTTTAGCCAAAGTGTTATTATCGTAGGTATTTTTGCTTCCCTGCTTCGTGGCGGAGCGATCATCATACAACTTTACGCGGCATTTCATGCACAAAGCTATGAGAGGGTATTGCCCTATCTGGGAAAAGTTTTTTTCTTTCGTTGGTTTTCTTGGTTTTCTATAGGATTGAGTATCTTTTTTATCGGAGACACTCACAAATCTTTAACGCTATTTTTGATAGGTTTAGGACTTTTCTTTTTTTCTTTTTCCGCAGGATTTGGTGCGATTTATTTTAAAGAATTACAAGCCAAACTTTTTTCCAAAAAATATCGTGGAAAAACAATGGCAAACAGACAAATAGCCGGTTCTATCGCTTCAATCATCAGTGGTGGTGTTACGGGATATGTTTTAAACAATTATGAAGCACCTTTGAACTATGCTTATCTTTTTATGGTAAGTAGTGCTTTTATGATTATAGGATTTATAACATTTGTAACGATAGAAGAGCCAACAAAACAAAATATTTCTATCAAAGAAAATCATTTTAGAACATTTATGAAAAATGCCATACAACTTCTCAAAAAAGACAAAAGGCTACAAAAACAAATCATCGCTATATTTCTTAGTTTTAGTTATTTTTTAGCTATGCCTTTTGTTGTCTTAAAAGCAAATAGTTCTTTTACACTTACCGGTTGGATGCTAGGTGGATTTATCACCATACAGATGATAGGTAGTATCACAGGCAGTACTTTTTTATGGAGGAAGATAGATAACTATGAAAAGATGTTATCACTAAGCTTTATCTTCATGATCGCTGCATTTGGCATCGCTCTTTTTGCAAATGATGTTTATACTTATGCTCTGATCTTTTTACTGTTTGGTGTTGCTCTTGATGGTTTTAATATTTCAGGGATGAATTTGGTTATCGAAATAGCACCTGAAGATAAAAGACCTATATACACAGCATTACAAACAAATTTAACATCAATTGGACTTTTTTTTCCTATTTTAGGTGGAATCATCTTAAAATTTACAGGAAGTTATACATTTATATATTTTTTGACTATTTTATTATTGATGATTGGTTTTTATATAAGTTTACGATTAGTACCTAATAGACAAATAGCTAATTTTTTATCAAAAAGATAACAATACCTTAAACTTTTGGTATAGTTTTTGCTATAATTTATAAAATATATTTTATAGTAAGGATTTTGTATGAAAGCAGTTGTTATGGCAGGAGGATTTGGAACCCGTATCCAACCTCTAACTACCTCACTCCCCAAACCGATGCTCCCTGTAGTCAACAAACCGATGATGGAACATATCATCGTAAAACTTAGAGATGAACTTCATATCACAGAATTTGTCATACTGTTGTATTTTAAACCCGAAACCATCAAAGATTACTTCAAAGATGGAAGTGACTGGGGTATCAAGATATCATACGTTTTACCTGATGACGATTATGGAACAGCCGGTGCAGTTAAATGTGCACAAGAGTACTTAGAAGATGACAACTTTATCATCGTTAGCGGTGATCTTGTAACAGATTTTGACTTTACCAAAATCACAAAAGCTCATGAAGAAAAAGAAGCAAAATTTACCATCGCATTGACACCTGTTGAAGATCCATTGCAGTTTGGGGTAGTCATCACCGATGAAAATAACAAAATCGAAAAGTTTTTGGAAAAACCGGGCTGGGGTGAAGTCTTTAGTGATACGATCAATACAGGTATCTATATCGTAGAGCCTGATGTCTTGGATTTTATTCCACATGAAAAGAATTTTGATTTTGCAAAAGACCTTTTCCCCCTATTGATGGAAAATGATATCCCACTTTGGGGACCAAAAGTAGAAGGTTATTGGAGAGATGTTGGAAATCCACAAAGCTACCGTGATGTCTATGATGATATTTTAAATCTTAGATTTGCATTTCCTTTTGCAGGAACTAAACATACTATGGATACAGGCATACTTTATCAAAGTGATGAAAATGATTTTTCACATGTCGAAATCATCGGCAATGTCGTCATCGGAAAGAATGTAAGAATAGGTCAAAATGTGCAGCTTAAAAACGTTGTATTAGGTGATAACATCCAAATCAAAGACCATACAAAACTTGCAAATAGCGTTGTATGGAACCATGTCAAAATAGGAAATGATTGTTATCTAAATCATGCCGTTATCTGTGATAGAAATACACTAGGCAATCATGTTAAGATCAAAGAAGGTGTCATTATGGCAGAAAACTGTGATGTTTTTGATGATGTAAGTTTCGAAAAAGATGTTACTGTTTGGGCTGACAAGATTATAGATGAAGGATCAATCGTGAGCAACAATGTAGTCTGGGGTAGCAAATATAAAAGCTCCATTTTTGAAGATGGTATGGTAAGAGGTCGAACAAATATAGAACTTTCATGTGCTATGGCTACTAAACTTGCCGAAGCACTAGGGTCTATGCTCCCTATTGGTTCAAAAGTATATGTTTCAAGAGATTTTCACAGAAGTTCCCGTATGCTTAAACGTGCATTTTTAGGTGGATTACTTTCAACAGGACTTGATGTTGTAGATATCACCTATATGCCATCTGCTGCGATGCGTTACAATCTGGCAAATAACGATAACATCAGTGCAGGTGTACACTTTAGACAAAGTATCACCGATAAAACCCATACAGAGATCATCATCTTTACAGAAGATGGCTTGCGTATCGATACCAATATGGCTAAAAACATCGAACGTGTCTTTTTCAGAGAAAATTTCCGTCGTGTAGATAGTGAAGATATCGGAGAGATTACCCAAGAAGAGTTTTTAGAAGAAGTTTATGCAGATGATATCCTTACACATCTTGATTTGGACATGATAAGAAGCAGCGATATTAAAATAGCAGTCGATATGATGAGTGGTGCTGTTTCAAAAATCTATCCAAGACTTTTAACAGGTCTTGAAATTGACAATGTCGTCTTAAATGCTGTACCTGATGAGAAAAAACTCTCAACCTTACCAACTTTGGCAAAAAAATCACAAGAGAACCTCTCTAAAATCGTTACTTCGTTAGAACGTAATATCGGATTTATGATCTATCCAAACGGACAAAAAATGCGTCTTATTTGTGATGAAGGAAAAGTTTTAGATGAGCACATTGCACTCTTAAGCGTACTTTACATGGTCAACGCTTCTGCGACTGAGACACGAAAGGTGTTTCTTCCGGCATGGGCTCCGGATATGTTTGATAACAAATTTACAAACCTTGAAATCCAACGTGGTAAATACAGCAACTTCACAAAAGAGAAGCTGAGTGAATACTATCTGGTTGCATCAGTAGAAGGAAACTTTGCTTTTATCGATTTTGCACTAAACCGTGATACAGTTTTTGCTTCTCTTAAAGTGATAGAGATGATGAGTAAACATAACTTTGTACTCTCAGATATCGCAAAAGAGATGGCAACTTTTTACTATGCTTCTACACAAAGTGAGTGTCCAAATAGCCTTAAGGGGACGATGATGCGTAAGTTTTTAGAAGATTCAAAAGGCAAACAGTCATCTATGGCAGATGGTGTAAAAATCTGGATCGATGAGGATGCATGGATTTTGATGATTCCAGATCAATATACAGACAATCTCAATCTCTATATCCAGGCAAAAGATAAGGCACAAGGTGATGCGATTTTGAAAGAATATCAAGATAAAATAAGCACTTGGACACAAGAGAAAAAAGTAACAGAGACGATTTAGTGAAAAGAACAAACCTCAGCTTTTTATGGCATATGCATCAACCCTATTATCGTGATGATTTGAGTTCTCAAATCGTCATGCCATGGGTCTTTTTGCATGCGATCAAAGATTATTACGATATGCCTTGGTACTTGGAGCAGTTTCCAAAAATCAAAGCTACTTTTAACCTCGTACCCTCTTTGTTGATACAATTAAAAGCATATGAAACATACGATGTCAATGATTATTTTTTAAAAACACTCAAAGAGAACGTATCTGATTTAACCCATACCGATAAAGTTTATCTCATAGAGTATCTCTTCTTTTCCAATGTCGAACATATGATCAAACCTTTTGGAAGATATTATGATTTGTATCAGAAAAAAGAACGCTATGAAAGTTATGAAAAAGCAGCTTCACATTTCACAAATAGTGAGTTTTTAGATTTGGAAGTTCTTTTTATACTCAGTTGGTGTGGAGAATATTTACGACAAAATAACCCTATTGTCAAATCCCTTATCATACAGCAGAGAGATTTTACCCATAAGCAAAAACTAACTCTTTTACGCTCACTGACAGAGTTTATCAAAGAAATCATCCCTTATTATAAAAAACTCAGTGACACTGGACAGATCGAAATCACCACCACACCGTTTAACCACCCTATAGCACCACTTTTATTTGACATACAAAATGCCAAACTTGCAAACCCTTACACTACTCTACCACACTATGAAGGCAATTTGCAAGAAGATGCGCTTTTACAAATCGATCGCTCTATTGCCTATTTTGAAAAACTATTTGGGAAAAAGCCAACAGGGTTTTGGCCTGCTGAAGGTTCTATCTGTTATGAATTTTTAGAAGTACTCAGCGAAAAAGGGATCGCATATGCTTGTTCAGATGAAGAAGTACTCTATAAAAGCGGTCATTTTAGCAAAGAAGATAGCTATAAAAACACTGTTTTGACATTTAACGAGAAGAAAATAAACCTCTTTTTTAGAGATAAGACCCTAAGTGATTTGATCGGATTTACGTATAGTGGATGGGATAGTACTCACGCTGTAGATGATTTTATGGGACGCATCAAAGAGATCCACCAAAGTGCACAAACATCACAAAATATCAATGTTATTTTAGATGGAGAAAATGCATGGGAGCATTATCCAAACAATGCAAAAGATTTTTTTGAAAAACTCTATGAAACATTGAGTGAAAGTAGCTGGTGTCAGACAACACTGATGCGTGAAGTGCTTCAAGATACAAGCATCCCAACAAATACCATAACCCAGATACAACCAGGCTCATGGATCAATGCAAATTTTGATATCTGGATCGGACATCCTGAAAAAAACAGAGCTTGGGAACTTATCTTTGAGACAAAAAAAGATTTTCAAAAGTATCAAGATACGCTTTCAGACAGCGTGATAGCACAAATCACCAAAGAATTTCTCATCGCCGAGAGTAGTGATTGGTTTTGGTGGTATGGAGACGATCATCATACAGATCTGGCAAGTACGTTTGATCTGCTGTTTCGTACCCATCTGATGAATATCTACACACTTATGGAGAAAAAAATCCCTTCTGCTTTGTTTACCCCTATCGTTGATGAAAATAAAAAAACAGAGAGTTTTTTTCACAAAGCAAAAAACAGTATCTCTCCCATCATAGATGGCAAAATAAGTAACTTTTTCGAATGGCTAGGAGCTGGTGAAATCGATTTGGAAAAAGAACTCTCATCTATGAATACAGATAACTTTGTCATCAAAAAAATTTTACAAGGATGCGATAACAAACAGTGTTATCTTGCACTTATAGGAGATTTTTCTAAGTTCTTTGAAAAAGGAAGTCTTGAAATAGAAATAGGTTCAAAATGTTATACTTTGCCTATCTCAAATAAGAGACAAATCGTTGAGAATATCGAGTATATCTGTGATGAGATTTTAGAAATCGCTTTGAATAAAGAGCTCGTTGCAAATCAAGAAATACAGATCAAACTATTTTTAAATGGACAATTGGTACAACTTTTACCACTGTATTCTAAAATCACATTTGACTGTCAAGAAGCACTGAAAAACAACTGGTATATATAAAGAAGGAAAATATTTATGAAGCAAACTGCGTTATTATTGGGGTTACATTGTCATCAACCGGTCGATAACTTTCACCATGTGGTAGACGAAGCGATTGAAAAATCGTACAGACCATTTTTTGAAGTGGCTGCTAAGTTTCCTGATTTTAAATTTTCTGTGCATTACAGTGGTTGGTTATTGGCATATATCAAAGAAAAAGATACAAAACTTTTTACACTGATGAAAGAGCTTGCACAAAAAGGACAGATAGAATTTTTAACAGGTGGGTATTATGAACCAATCTTAGCCTCTATCTCATCTAAAGACAGAATCGCACAAATCAACAAACTAAACTTTTTCATCATCGAAAATTTTGGACAGAGACCAAAAGGATTATGGCTTACGGAGCGTGTCTGGGATAGTGTACTGATCAAAGATTTGATCAGCTGTGGGATCGAGTATGTGGTGGTAGATGATTACCATTTTATCGCTGCGGGTTTTGACAAAGAAGATCTCAAAGGGTATTTTCTCACTGAAGATGAAGGTGATGTGTTAAAAATATTTCCTATCAACAAAGAACTTAGATATACGATGCCATTTGCCACACCCCAAAAAGTTTGCACCTATTTAGAGAGTATTTCTGAGGAGAACATCAGTGCGGGTGTGATATTTGATGATGGTGAAAAGTTTGGTATCTGGCCCGAAACATACGAGTGGGTTTATGAAAAAAAATGGTTAGAGAAGTTCATACAAGAAGCGTTACAAAGTGATAAGATCACATCCATGCTTTATCGCGAATACTTACAAGTTACCAAGCCAATCTCGCTGGCATATTTACCAATCACTTCTTATATAGAGATGGGAGAGTGGGCATTGAAAGCAAAAGACAATCTTGCCTTGCATCAGATGGAAGATGCCTTGAAAGAAGCGTTCAGTGAAGATACTATCGAAAAGTTTGTCAAAGGTAGCGTCTGGAAGAACTTTTTAATCAAATACCCTGAAGCCAATCGCATCCATAAAAGATACATAGCCCTCTCAAAAGAGAGAATCGATGATGCAAATTATTTGGACTCTTTGTACAAAGCCCAAACCAACGATGTACTATGGCATGGTGTTTTTGGAGGCATTTATCTTCCAAATCTTAGAGACAATGCATGGCGATTTATCATCGATTGTGAAAATATCAAACATGGAACAAATGTATCAACACAAACAGCAGATATCAACCTTGACGGTTATGATGAGATCAAATGTATCAGTAAAAACCTCATCACGATGTTTGATACCAAAGAGGGTGGACAGTTGATAGAGTTTGCTATACGAGACAGAAGTTTCAATCTTCAAAATACGATGACACGATATTTTGAAAGTTATCATGAAAAGATTTTGCACCCTCAACAAACCCTAACAGATGACAACGATATAGAAGAAGAGATCGCTGCAGAAGCTATCGCTACTATACATGATCAACAAGAAGATACTTCACAGTATCAAGAGATGCTCAAACACGACTGGCATACAAAAAATAGTTTCATCGACCATATCACCGATAGTGGTGCAAATCTTGAAAGTTTTGGAGGATCAACTTTCAACGAATATAGTGATTTTGCAAATCAACCATTTGAACTTATCCAAGCACAAAACCAAAAAGTGATTCTCTCTAGAGATGGCGGTATCTATGTAAATGATACAAAATATGAGACTACCCTTTCTAAGACATTTCACACCAAAGATGATCGTATCGACTTTGAAATCACACTTCAAAGCCACATGCGTGGTGAATTTTTTTATTTGATGGAACATAACTTTCACTTTGCCAACCTCAAAGATATCACCATCAACACACAAACACTTGACAATGCAACGATGATTGAACAAAAAGGAGTTACAAAAGCCTTTGCAATCAAAAACAGCAATATCCTCATACTCAACGATACCTATACAGGTAAAGAGATCACGATCGAGATAGATACACCAGCAGATCTTTTTCTCTCACCACTGGATACACTTAGCCAAAGTGAAGCAGGTTTTGATGTAACCAATCAGGGACTTAGTATCGGATTTAAATTTCCATTGACCGCATCATTTAAAATCAGCGGTACCCTCTGGGTGAAATAGTATGTCAACTATCAGAGAATGCCCCTTAAGCGGTAAAAAAGTAATCCTTGCTCCAGAGCGATTACACCGACCTATAGATTTTGCTACATCCTCTCAGGTAGACGATGACCTCACACTTTGCCCTTTTGAGAGAGGCAGTGAATCTACCACACCTGATGAAATCTTTTCACTCAAAGATCAATCAGGAGAGTGGATCACCAGAGTTGTACCAAACCGTTATCATGCACTGAGTATCGAAGAGTATAAACATTCTACACGTGAAGGGTTTTACAACTGCCAAACAGGTCTTGGTGCCCATGAAGTTATCATAGAAACACCCATCCATTCACTCAATATGGATCACTATACGATAGAACAATATAAAGCATATCTTAAAACTATCATCAGTCGTATCAAAGATTTACATGAAGATATGAGGCTGGAATATATTCAAGTTTTTAAAAATCATGGTCTAAAAGCTGGTGCGACACTCAAACATCCCCACTCTCAAATCATTGCAACTGCATTTATCCCACCACATATCGATAGACAAATCGAGCGTTACCGAGATTATTATCAGCGATACAGACGCCCTCTTCTTTTAGATATCGTACACGAAGAGTTACACGCTGGTAAACGCATTGTCTATGAAGATGAGACATTTGTCGCTTTTACACCTTATGCTTCTTCATTTGCATTTGAAGTGATGATAGCACCCAAAGTTCAGATAAGTAGTATCGAAGAGATTTCAGCCATGCAAAAATCCAATCTCTCACATGCCCTTAAAGAAGTCTATAAAGCCCTTTATGGTGTACTTGGAGAGTTTGATTTTAATATGCTCTTTTTCAACGCACCACCCTACAGAGATCATGTAAGGGCTGATTATTTCCATCAGATGGAACAATTTTTTACATTTTATATACAGATCACACCACGCATCTACACCCTGGCAGGATATGAGTTATCCACGGATATGCAAATCAATCCCATCACGCCAGAGAATGCTGCACAAAAATTACAACAGGAGAGAAACAGATGAAAGTACTCTTTATATCAAGTGAGATATTTCCCTTTGCCAAAAGTGGAGGACTCGGAGATGTCGCAGCAAGTTTACCAAAAGCACTACAAAACTACTGTGATATCACATCCATCATGCCACTTTACGCAAAGATAGACAAACAAAAATACAACATCATCCCAACAGACTTTCATTTTTCATTTGACGTAGCTGGAAACAGTTACCATTTTGAACTCTACCAAAATGACAATACCCTCTTTTTAAAAGACAACAACCATCTTTTTGACCGTCCCCAAATGTACGATGACTATGCTGACAACGATATTCGTTTTGGTATATTTAGTTATGCGGTTATGGAGTATATCAAAGCAAGCGGTGAAAATTTTGATATCTTACATATCAACGACTGGCAAAGTGCACTCATCGCTATCTTGGCAAAAGAGCACTATTTTCTCTCATCAAAAGTGGTGTTTACGATTCACAATCTAGCCTATCAAGGGATATTTCCCAAAGAGAGTATGCAAAGACTTGCTCTAAAGTGGGATTACTTTACACCCGCAGTACTGGAATATCATGACAATATCAATCTCTTAAAAGGGGCTATCGCACTCTCTGACATCGTCACTACCGTAAGCCCAACCTATGCACAGGAGATTCAAACAGAAGAGTTTGGTTGTAATCTGGAACTATTTATACAAGAAAACGCTTATAAAACTGAGGGTATTTTAAATGGAATCGATTATGATGAATTTAGTCCTGATGTAGACACGCATCTGCCTTATCGTTATAACGGTGAAGATCTCTCTTTTAAATTAGAAAATAAAACCTCTCTGTTAAAAGAACTCTTTCTTGAAAATGAACATTTACCGCTTTTTATATTTATCGGACGTTTTACGGCACAAAAAGGAATCGATCAGATTTTAGGAGCACTCGATAACCTCCAATACCTTCCTATCAATATCGCGATTTTGGGTTCTGGAGAAGAACACTATAACCTCACCCTTGCCTCACTTTCCGATCGTTATGAAAACATCTCCATAACCATCGGCTATAACGAAGCACTGGCACGAAAGATGTATGCAAGTGCAGACTTTTTATATATGCCTTCTGTGTATGAACCATGTGGTCTAAATCAGATGATCGCCATGAAATACGGTACGATTCCTATCGTTAGAGAAGTTGGCGGACTTGAAGATAGTATCGATGATTTTGAAAAACAAGATGTATTTAGTGAAGATAAAGGTATCGGCATAACCTTTAAAGATGGTTCACATCAAACACTTACACACGCAACCCAAAGAGCTTTGGAACTCTACCACAATAAAGAACTTTTAGACAAAGTCATCACCCATGATATGCACAAAGACTTTTCATGGAAAACACAGGCAAAAGCATATTTATCACTCTATGACAAACTAAACTCAGGATGGTTACCAAAAAGAGAGATTTACGAGTTTCATATCCCCTCTCATTACAACGTAGATACACTCAAGACCATAGCAGTCAATCCAAAAACACTCTATACGTACTGGGAAGTTACACCAACACTCGTGCAACGATACCAAACATCTTACGAAACTTTAAAACTTCGAGCCTATGCCGATGGAGAATTGATCTCAGAAGTTGCTCTTTATAACGGTGAAGGTGATTTTTATATCTACCATGAAATAGACTTTAAAAAGGTATGGACGGAAATCGGATTTTATGCAGAAAATGGGAAGTTTACGACTATATTAAGTTCAAACTACTTTATCGCACCAAATTCAAAAGTGATTCATTCAGATCAAATTGTTTGGCGAAATCTTGCTACTTTAGCGATGCAAAAAAGAAAGTTTGTCATACGTAACAAACACTTTTACGAAACCTATGAACACTTTTCATCGGGTATGTTGGCAAAACAACACGCTATCATCGAAAAATCATCACAACGTGCAACTGACAACAGTTCTACCACAGTACACACCAAAGGAGAGAATGCATGAAAGAGGGATATTGGGTACCGGTATTACATTCACATTTACCATTTGTAAAACACCCTGAATACGACTATTTTTTAGAAGAACAGTGGTTTTTTGAAGCGATTGATGAGTGTTACGTACCACTTTTGCGTAATCTCAAAAAACTGGTCGATGAGGGTGTAGATTTTAGACTAACGGTCTCTGTTACACCACCGCTTGCCGAAATGTTTAAAGATGATCTCTTGATGAGCAAATACCAAAAACATCTCTCAAAGATGATAGAACTAGGTTACAAAGAGATAGAACGTACTAAAACAACAAGCCCCCAAGAACACACACTTGCACACTTTTACAAAAACCGTTACGAAGATATCAAAACTTTTTTTGAAGATTTTTTAGATCAAAACCTTTTAAACGGCTATAAATATTTTGCAGATCTTGGTAAACTAGAGATCATCACATGCGGTGCTACACACGGTTTTTTACCAATCTTAAGCGTCAATGAAAAAGCAGTAGAAGCACAAATCGCCATCGCAGTGCAAGAACATACTAAAAACTTTGGCACACCTCCAAACGGTATCTGGTTACCTGAATGTGCCTACTATGATGGATTGGATAAGATTTTAGCGAAGTATGATATCAAATTTTTCTTTGGTGATTCACACACCCTCGTATGTGCCGATCCAACTGCACAAAACGGTGTATTTGCCCCTGTGTACACACCCCAAAATGTTGCTGTTTTTGCACGGGATCCCGAATCTAGTAAAAAAGTATGGAGTTCCAAAGAGGGATATCCTGGAGATTTCAACTATAGAGATTTTTACCGTGACATCGGTTATGATTTGGAGTTGGGTTATATCAAACCTTATATCTCACCCGATGGAAACCGTGTGTTTACAGGATACAAATACCGAAAAGTAACCGGTACAACAGATCACAAAGAGTTCTACGACCCACAAGTAGCATACAACAAGACAAAAGAACACGCACAAAACTTTCATCATGAAAGAGTTGCACAGTTTAAAGCAACAGGCAAATACCTCGATCGCACCCCGATGGCTGTCTCCCCTTACGATGCCGAACTCTTTGGACACTGGTGGTTTGAAGGAACAGACTTTTTATACCATCTGTTTAAAGAGATAGATACCCATAAAAACTTCCAAGCTATCACGCCGATGGAATACCTACAAGAAAATCCAACCAATCAAGTCACACGCCCTACCCCTTCTTCATGGGGAGATCAAGGATATTA
>JALULO010000087.1 GCA_027056215.1 Campylobacterales bacterium
CCTTGCCCATATAACGGTCACCGCCGTCACGCAATTCTAAAGCTTCTCGTTTCCCTGTACTCGCACCACTAGGAACAATGGCATTTTCTACCGTACCGTCACTTAAACTTACCGTTACTTTTACAGTAGGGTTCCCTCTACTGTCCATCACTTCTGTCGCTACGATCTCATCGATAAAAATCATCTTTTTCCTTATTTGATTATATATTTGCTATATTTTATCCAAAATCTTCTGATAATTCGTATAGATAGGATTTGTCCCTTCGAAATATTCCAAGATCACCTTGCTGTAACGGTCATATGGATTCTTCTCTTTGCCAAGCCTAAAACGCGTTTTATAAGAGAGGTCATAACTATTCAGCAATGTGAGAAACGGCACAGGGAAATCGGTTCCAAAGAGTAGTTTTTCATGCACATCATGCTGCTGGCTTAAATGCTTTAAAGCCTTTGCCCGGATAGGTGTAAGCAGTGCAGAGATATCGGCATACAGGTTATCATGCTCTTTTAGCATCTCCAGCAATCTGAAATACTCTTCATTAAAATATTTCGGGTTTTTGGAAAACATGCTTCGAAAACCAAAATGCTCATAACTCAAAGCCATATGTGCGGCAATAACAGTGACTCCTGCTTCAAGCGGTGCATCAAGCATCTCCAGTCTTTCACATGCTTTGTAGGAGTGGATACTGCTCTCATTACCCACATGAACAATAAGCGGAATATTCAATTGTGCCAATTTATCAAAATAGGGTCTGTATCGTGCCTCTGAAGTATCTACATTCCAGTAATTCTGTAAAAACTTGGCACCTTTAAATCCCAGAGAGACATACCTGTCTATCAGTTCAAGCGCATCCGGTCTTTTAGGGTTGATGGAGAAAAAAGGGATCACTACATCAGGATGCTTCCTGTAAACAGCCAGCAAATCGTCATTGGTGGCACAGACAGTAAGATCTTTATGCACGCAAGACCCTTCATCATCTACCCGTTCATCTACCCCAAAAAGCACCATTTTTGTAATATGTTTTGACTCTCTGGCATTCGTAGTCAAGCCCTCTACATATGCCTCATAGGGATTCTCCATCAATGCCTGAGGATCCATACCGAATTTTTTGCCAAAGAAGCGTATGGCAAGTTTGTCATAAAAACGGTCAAATTTTACTTCTGAACTTAACAGGTGGGTGTGTATGTCTATGGTTTGCATCTATTTATTCCCCCTCTATGACTTATTTGAGAATAATTTCCCGAAAAATGAACTCTTTTTTTCTATCAATTTCATCATTTTCTTATAACTATTTTTATCTCGGCAATATCTAGATAATCCCGATATAGTATTTTGACCATAAGTATCCATTAGTTTTGGATTGGCTCCATTATCAAGTAATAGTTCAACTAATTCAAAATTTTTACAACCTTTTGCCGCAATCGTTAAGGCTGTTTCACTTTTTTTATACTGATAATTTACATCTACCCCATGTTCCAAAAATAACTTTATAATTTCTATATCATTATCACTTACCGCCCAAGTAAAAGGAGAATATAAATTATGTTTGTCCATAGCATACATATTGGCACCACTATCAAGCAATCTATTAATAACATATTCATTTTTATCAAATACAGCTGCTCGTAACAAGGTATAGCCTTGTTTATTTTTGGTTTCAATATCAATACCTTGAGCCATCAATCTATCAAAGTCACTATTTTTTTTAAACTGAATAGCGGCAAATATAGGTTGTTTATATCTTTTAAGTGCATCTTGGTATAACTTTTCTTGTCTCTCTTTTTCTGCTTTTACCTCCTTTCTTTTTATTTCTTGATATTGAATTTGCAAAAGCCTTTCTTCTTCTTTCTTCTTTTTTAAATATTCAGGATGAGCCTTCATAAGAATATTAAACCAATCAATTTCTCTTTGTTGAGGCTTACTTCCAAAACGAGAATGTATATTTTCATCATCAAACTTTGGAATATATTTTTTGATAAATATTTCATACAATTCATTAGCTGGTAATTTATTTTCACAAATACTATCATTCTTGTCTGACCATACCTTTGTAATTTCATCTTCAATATGATTTACCATATTCAAATCAAAAGTATAAAAATGTCTACCCATATAATCTTCATTCTTTTTCGCTTTTTCTATCTTCTCTTCTGTACTAGCATACTTATTTCTTGCATTTTTTCTAAAACCACTTCCTTGATCTATCCAATCTGTCTCATTATGTTCTCTTAAAAAATGCTCTATGCAATTAAGTGCAAGGTCTTTTTTGACATCTGCTTCAAAAATATTATACATTCCATCAGCTTCTATAAACTCTTTACTATGCTTTTCAAGTTCTTTTTTGTAAAAAGTAATCCTACTATCATTATAATCATTGGTTTTATACTCTATTTGAAAAGAATTATCATAAGACCTTTGCTTATGCTTGGCAAGAGAACCAAACACATATACTGTCATTCCAAATACATATAAATAATATGCACCAAAGCCTATCACAACTATAATACCTACAGTTCGAATGAAACCTATAATGCCTATTCGTTTTATCTTGTTATTTTGATATCTCGTATCTTCAATATCTACATCTTTTTTAAGATTGACTTCCTCTATAGAAATACTTCTAGGAGCGTTTTTTAACATACTTGAGACATCAACAACAATCGTTTTTGCAAAATAATCATGAAAAGTCTGCTTTTTATCATTAAAGAACATCATAAATATCGGCAAAATAAAGGAGTATGAAATAAAAGAATACAAAAATCTAAAGGATGCTTCTCTAAAAGTAAGTTGTGCAAGGTTAGTGTCCAGCACCTCCAAACCTACAACTTTTTTGCCTACAGTTGCCCTCCATGATGAAGAGAGCATTTGTGCTGTATATTGCCACCATAAAACAATAACAAAAACAATACTCATCCAACTGTCTTCTCCAAATAGCGCTTCAATCAGTGTTACAGGAATGTATAGTATCAGCCCATCAATTATTGCGGCTAAAACTCTTACCCAAAATCCTGCATATTTTATTTCTTCTTTATTTTCCATCATTAAGCTCCTTTGTCAACTTCATCTCTTCTTCTAACTCTTCTTTTTCTTCATTGGGAGGCATAGGTACAAAATATCCTATCACTAAGAGTAGTGTTCCTACCACAATGAAAGAGATAATCCTCTCTATAGTCCCTGAATTTGCTAACTCTACAAAGAAAAGTTTGAGCACTACCAAGATAAGCAGCCCAAATCCACCTAACCACAATGTACGTTGTTTGTACACCTTTGAAAACACCATAGCCACAATCGCCACTATACTCCACAAAATGGA
>JALULO010000088.1 GCA_027056215.1 Campylobacterales bacterium
TATAATTAATTCTTTAAGAATTTAATTATATTAATAATTAATATTTTTTTAATTTATTACACCCTAAAACATTTGATTCATAAGATGAAAAGCGTTACCATGAGTGTAAATCATAAGAGGGTTGGGTATGAAAAAAGCGTTGTTTATAGTTTCGTTTTTAGTGGGTCTTGCACTGTTTGCTTGGTTTAACAAACCAAAAATTACTCCATACTACACCCAATTGACAAAAACACATGTGGGATTGCGTACTGATTTGCAACCAAAAAGCCAAAAAGATGCGACTTTTGTAGGCTCTGGGAAGTGTAAAAAATGCCATAAAGAGCATTATCATGATTGGAAATTATCAAGACACGCAAAGATGATTCAAGCTATCAAAGGTGATCCTGATGTGGTGGTAGCTGATTTCTCTAGCTTACCAAAAGATGCAGACTTTACCCTCAAAGATGCAGTCTATACTATAGGTGGAAAGTTTAAACAACGCTTCATGATTTCTGCCATCATCAATGGTAAAGAAGATTATAGATTGGGAAACTATCAGTGGAATTGTGAAACCAAAAAATGGCAATCGTTTAAACCTTATAAATACTGGTACAAACACGCATATCCGCATGACAATAAAAAATTTCCAACATCGACTACTTGTGATGGCTGTCATTTTACAGGATATATGGCTTCCCATAAACGGGTAGAGAAAGGGATCGCTTGTGAGAGTTGTCATGGACCAGGGAGTAAGCACAGTGAAGAGCCTAAAAATCCGATATACAAAGCAAGTTTAGCCGATCCAATCCGCACAAATGAAGTCTGTATCCAGTGTCATATGCGAAATCGTGATAAAAGGTTGGAGCAAAACAGTACCATCAAAAGTTTATGGATGCAGGCTAGAGATTATCCCGATGGATACGAACCAGGTCGTCCACTTGTACGTTACAAGATGGTTGCACCTTTTATCCTTGGTAAAGAGACAAAAGAGTTTTGGGCAAACGGTGCAGCCAAGAAAAACCGTACCCAAGGCAATGAATATGTCCGTGATGCAATGTACAAACACGGCATCACATGTATCAACTGCCACAACCCACATAAGCTTACCAACACAGCCCAAAAAACAGAAGGCAATAACGCGTGTCTAAAATGCCACTCCTTTGGCTCTGTCATCGGACCACACCAAGAAACACTACAGGCACATACTCACCACAAAGCCAACTCAAAAGGCTCACTATGCATCGAATGCCACATGCCACACACAGGAAGACACACAGGCAAATCACCCCTAACCGTGCGATCACACCAGTTTGCTTTTGTATCGCCAGCCCAAACCAAGTTCTACCACATGCCACCCCAAACAAACGCTTGTTATGCATGTCATAAAGACAAAACACTAGATGAGCTACAAAACAACCTTAAAACATGGGGCATGATAGAGTGGGATAATCAAGAGATGAAAAGTTACGGAGTATTGGAGGCAAAAAGCAAATAGGCAAAAGAGTGGATTTTGGAGCTAATTAAGCAAGAGAAGGTATCTCTGAAACCGGTTTTGGATAAAAAGTGTAAAAAATATACTTAGTGCGAATATTGTTTTATTTAGGATATAATATTAAAAAAGTATAAAATTTATATATTTGGCGTGATTTGGCGTGAAAGGAAAATCTTGAACAGGTATGAAAAAGTTATGGGACGGGACTGTAATAAATTCTGTGTCAACACCTCTAAGCCTCTGGCATTATACAACCAAATTTAACGCATCTTTCAACCTATCCTTAAAATGGATGTTAAGTTGAGATATTGTGAGGCTCCAATTTTGAATTGGCATCGTCCATTTTTTCTCAGCATTTCTGATACCAACAAATAGCAGTTTTAAGAGGCTATTATCAGTAGGAAAGGCACCTTTAGTCTTCGTAAGTGTTCTGAACTGGCGATGCACTGACTCAATAATATTGGTAGTATAAATGATGCGTCGAATCTCTTTTGAGTATTTAAAATAGTTTGAGGGAGTGTAAATCCTTCTGTGTTATTTTATCAAAATTGACATAGAATTATTTACACTCCCAAAGTTATTTTTATTTAATATCTTCTTCATCCTTAGTCACACTCTCTTTTAAAAAAATATCTTTATCATTCATCATCAAAACTTTTTTAACAATATCATGTATTGCCTTTTCACCTGTAATCTTTTTTAGTCCTTTTTTTATCTCGTCTTTGCTCATACTTGTTTTAAAAGTTATATTGACATCTAAGTGATTTTCCTTTGCAAATTCTTCATATTTATTTGCATTTTTTCGCTTCATATCATCGAGTATCTTTTCATCTATGCCTATATAAAAAGGTTTCAGAAAACTATTAAGTTGTGCTATGAGCTTTTGATTATCATCTCTACTTAACTTATACTTTGTTTGAACATTGGCATCTTCGATAATATTTCCAACTTGATCATTCCAATTATCTATAAGTGAAGTATAGTTTTGAACTGATTCATATTTCCGTTGTTTGTGTAATTCTTTACTTGCATGTTTGCCGTTAAATATTTTTATTCCTATAACGCCTATAATTAAAAGTGCGATTGCACCTATGGCTAATATCTTAATATTTTTGGTTTTATCAGTTATATCTAATTCTAAGTTTTTAACATGAGTGTTACAAAAATCCTTCTCTATTGCTTTTTTAGAGACAAAAAAAGTGATATTTGTGATATTCCTATCATAAACATCTTTGCTGTCTTTATAGCAAAGATAAATAAAATATCCATCTTTTTCAATCATCTTCTTTCTATCTTTTACAAAGGTATGATAACTCTTTTTTAGGTATTCGAAAATTTTCTCATCTACTTTTGGGTGGCGTTCCCAAGTCGCATTTTCGCCATCTTTCCAGTAGTGTTTCACTATGTATATTTTCATCATTTATTATCTCCAAATCCTATAAAATAATCACTGTTTTTTATTTCTATATCAAAATACTCATTATTTACCATTTTAATCAAATGATCAGGAGTCAATTGAAACCAAAAGTGAAAAACATCATTATCAACCAAATCTTCTTCTATCGCAGTGACATTGTACTTTATGCCTTGTTCAAAGTTTTGTTGACTTTGCCAACTCATTCGCATGTCATCATGGCAATCCCCGTTATCATAATGGTACTCAACAGTTTCCAGTTTTAGAATTATTTCATCTTCTCCACCACATTTAAAACCAAGAGGCTCATTATCTTTACTTTTTGCACCAAATGTAATTCTAACATTAGATACTCCATGATTCAATGCCTTGGTATATCTGTCTAAAATATTTACTTTATCTATATAATTACTATTATTATC
>JALULO010000089.1 GCA_027056215.1 Campylobacterales bacterium
AGATGATCACAGGGCAGGGTATTGCCGATAACTATATGTTAGAAAAAGATGAAAAAGTAACCCTTATTTTTACCCAATCCCAGCCAGGCGGATTTTCTTTGATGCCTGTTATGAAGCGTTTTAAATACAAAGGCACGTTTAAATCAGGTATGCAAGCATATGATAACGCCTATGTCTATACGACACTACGTTCTCTTTCAAAAGTCTTAAAAGTAAAAAATAACAAGTATGACGGTATCCATGTTAGTTGTGCAAATCCTATGCAAAAAATCAAAGAGATCCGAAAATTTATACCGCCGTATTTTGTAGCAGTTGGTTGGTGGCAACAAAATGGCAATCTCTTCTCTGCAATGGCGATGGAGAAAAAAGCACTTTTTATCGTTTTGATGTTGATTATACTGGTTGCCTCGCTTAATATCATCAGTTCGCTTTTGATGACAGTGATGAACAGAAGACGTGAAATCGCACTTTTACTTTCACTTGGTGCAAGTAAAGATGAAATCAAAAAAGCATTTTTCTGGCTTGGTTCGGTGATAGGTGGCGCAGGTATAGTATTTGGTACCTTTTTAGGATTGTTAGGGCTTTATGTTCTCGGACATTTTGACATCGTAACTTTGCCGGCAGATGTCTATGGAACAAGTAAACTACCGCTCGATCTCTCAACAACAGATTTTATCTCTATCGTTGTGGGTGCGATTGCGATTGTCTTGCTTTCTGCTTTTTACCCTTCCAAAAAAGCAACCCAGATAGATGTACTCTCAACTTTACGTAACGAGTAGATGCCGGTTCATCTTCTCTTTGATCTTGTCGCATACGGCGCGGCGATTTTGCTTGCGCGTTATGTTGTAAAATCTCCGTCGAAACGCTATCCAAAAGCGCTTGCATTTCAGTACTACAGTTATCTTGCAAGCGGGTTTATCATCGGCGCTTTTCTCTTTGGTACGCTCAATACCTATCTTAGTTTACATGAAGTGGTATTGGGAAAGTCGGTTATGGGCGCGCTTTTTGGCGGGATTGTCGCAGTGGAGTGGTTTAAGCACAGGTATCATATCAAAGGTTCTACGGGTGCATATTTTGTGCCTTCTTTAGCGCTTGGCATCGCAATCGGTCGGATTGGCTGCTTTATGGCAGGTTTGGAGGATTATACCTATGGCATTCCCACAAGCTGGGCAACTGGGTACGACTTTGGCGATGGTGTATTACGACATCCTGTACAGCTATATGAGAGTGGATTTATGGCTCTTTTTTTTATTTATTCTTTAGTGCTTTATTTTCACAATCGTGTTAAGTTTGAAAAGAAAATCTTCTATTTTTTTATTATCTATTACGCTTCGCAACGATTTATGCTAGAATATCTTAAACCCTATCATAAGATTTTTTTAGGATTAAATATATTTCAGTTTCTTGCTTTAGGAATGGTCGCATACGGACTGTTTTACCTGGCAAAGATAAAAGGAAAATAGCATGAAAGTTGTTGTATCGATATTTTTAGCCACGGCATTGGTTTTTTTTGTTTCACTGGGGTGTGTCTATAAATCTGGTGGAGATTATGTGCCTCCTGCAGATGTAAACGACTATCTCGAAGCTTTTTATCTCACGCCACAAAAAGATAAAATCGTTATAGTGGGTGAGAAATATCACTATGTTTTAGAGCATTTTAAGGATGCAAAAAAGCGTGAAGATATCCTTTTACATCTGATTGAGCATGCCAAAGATGAAGGGGTAGTATTTTATCTTTCAAAAGAGAAGTTTGCCCGTTTTGAAACAAGTTATCTAACAGAACCAGAAGAAATATATGCTACTTTTTATGTGGCTATCGATATGCAAAACAGTTCACAAGCGCTTATTGACTGGGCTCGAACAAGAAAAAGGTATGACAATAAAACACCGACTTTCTTTTTAACCAAAGACAGGCGCTATCTAAAAACGTCTATTAATTTAGGAGGGCATAGATACCGTGCAGATGCTGCTATCAATGCACAGCTTCCACTCTTAAAACAGCCTTTTGAAATATGGATCAGCGATGCCAGAGGAGATAAACCACTCCTGCCGACACCGCTTCATGTCGATGCCAATGGTACACTATATTTCGATAACGAACCTTTGCTCTTACTCACCGATATCGAAAATAAGCTTCAGTAGTCACTTATGGCATACTATACAGACAGATATGATCTTTTTTTAGGTGCGACACAGAGTTTTTGCCATCAGTGCGGAGATCTCGAAGCATTGGTAGATGCCCATATCGTTACCAGAGAGAAGGAAGTTTTTTTACGTAAGTTTTGTCCCAAATGTGGCGAGTCGATGGTAAGAATTTCTACCGATTTAGACTATTTTAAAAAATGTGATGCGTATGTGAAACAACCAGATCTTCCTGAGCGTCCCACCACCAAAGTGTTACAAGGGTGTCCGTTTGATTGCGGTGTTTGTCCGCAACATCAAAATCACCCATGCTTAGCACTCTTTAATATCACAGATGAGTGCAACATGAAGTGTCATATTTGTTACTATTCTTCGTATCCAGGAGCGGGAAATCATCGAAGTTTTGAAGATATACAAAAGATGTTAAAACTGCTTTTGCAAACAGAGAGTGAACCCGATCTCATTCAGGTAACGGGAGGAGAACCTACGACACATCCGCAGATACTAGATATATTACGTTATCTTAAAGCTTCGCCTGTACGACATTTGATGTTAAACACGAACGGTATCAAAATCGCAGAAGAGGAAGCGTTTGTCAAAGAGCTTAAAGCCCTTGGTGACGGATTTGAAGTCTATTTGCAGTTTGACTCTCTGAAGGCAGATGTTTTAAAAGATATTCGCGCACAGGATATGACCAAAGTACGCCTCAAAGCACTGGAGCTTTTGGAAAAGTACCATATCTCAATTACTCTGGTTTGTGTCATCAAAAAAGGGTTAAATGATCATGAGATACCTGATATCATTGAATTTTCAAGAAAGTATCGTTGTGTAAGAGGGGTGGTTTTTCAACCGGTGCAGGAAGCTGGTCGGATTGAGGCAGAAGATGGTTTTCGCATCACTTTGTCAGAGATAAGAGAAATCATCATCAAAGACAAAGGCAACCCCTTTGAAGCCGAGGACATGATCCCGCTTCCATGTGATCCGCACAAGATAGGCGTAGGATATGCTTCCAAAAAGATGCAGGGCGGTTATGCTGCCTTGATGCCTGTAACGGGCAAGATACCCAAAGAAGCGATTATTCAGCAAAAAGGTACAGTAGCGTTTGAACAGGATAAAAGTTTTGTCAAAACGGTTTTGGAAACTGTAAGTCTCGATACTGCTA
>JALULO010000090.1 GCA_027056215.1 Campylobacterales bacterium
TCAAGCGTTGTGAGAGTACTTCATTGCGAAGTGGTTCACTCCCTGAGATAAACTTTTTGGCTTGATCCAACTCCTCTTTTGTCACACCCTCTTTCACAAACTTAGCTATAACTTCTTTGACAAGTTTGATCGCTTCTTCTTGTGATTCTAGTTTGGTTTGAAGATGTCCTTTTAGATCACTATGAGACTTATTGATGTTGTTATAGGCATATGCCGAATAAGCGAGTCCTCGTTTCACACGAATCTCTTCCATCAGACGACTTCCAAAACCACCTGCACCCAAAATAAAGGCTGCAACTTTGGCTTTATAACGATCTTTATCTTCTGCGTGTACATGTAAAGGTGCACTAAAATAGACATATGCCTGTTTTGTATCTTTTTTGGTAACAACATTTTGAGGTTTGTCAAGATGTTTGATAAATGAAAGTGTTTGCATCTTCCCTTTTGGAAGTGAAGAGAGGGCTTTTTTTGCGATACTTTTTGCTTCAGATAAGCTCATATCACCACCAATAACAACAATAGCACGTTCAAGTGCAAGATGCTCAGAGATATAGTTTTGAACATCATCAAGTTTCAAGTGTGACAAACTCTCTTTATCTCCCATAGAAGGATGCCCAAGAGGTGTATCTTTGTAGACTAAGAGTTTGAGATTTAAACTTGCGATATAGTCAAAGTCATTCTCTTTTTGTTTTAAACGACTCATTTTTAAGAGTTTTACTTTTTCAAAACTCTCTTTGGTATAGTTTGGCTCTTTCAAAAGCATTTGCAATAAAGAAACACCTTTATCAAACTGCTCTTTTAAAGACTCAAGCTCCACTACAAACGTTTCTGTTCCACTATGCACGGAAAGAGAGATAGCCTCTTCTTCAAGTTTTTGGGCAAAACCGACAGAACCCAGTGACTTTGTACCTTCATTTAAAATCGATGCACTAAATGATGCGATGCCAGGATGCTCTTTATCATCGATAGAACCACTGTTTTTAAATATCAACTGCATCGATGCGATAGGTAAAGTACTCTCTTGTTCAAAAATCAAAGGCACTTTAACCCCGTTTACCTCTATGTGTTCAACTGTTGCGCTCAATAAAACTCCTTGTATCATCAATACTATTATGACAATGTATTTCATGCGTTTTCTCTTTCAAATATTTCTAAAATGTTATACGCTGTATCACGTTTGGCAGGTATCTCACCGATATCCTCGATAAGACGTACCATCTCCTCTTGATTCATACGATTTACCGCTCCAGCCGCTGCTACAACATTCTCTTCCATCATCGTAGAGCCTAAATCATTTGCACCAAAAAGGAGTGCTAACTGTCCGATATAACTACCCTGTGTCACCCATGAACTTTGGATATTTTGAAAGTTATCCAAATAGAGACGACTCACAGCCAAAAGTCTCAAATATCGGTTAGAAGATTGTTTGCTAATCGTAGGTATCTCTTGTGCTAGTTTCGTGTGAGTTGGTTGAAAACTCCACATGATAAAAGCACGAAAACCACCCGTTTCATCTTGAAGATTGCGGATATGTTCCCAGTGTTCGATGATCTCTTCATCACTCTCAACCGTACCAAACATCATCGTAGCCGTAGACTTGATACCCACTTTGTGTGCTTGTCTGTGTACTTCAAGCCAATTTTTAACATCCAACTTTTTAGGAGCGATGATATCACGTACCCTATCACTCAAGATTTCAGCACCAGCTCCAGGCATAGAAAATAAGCCCTTCTCATGAAGACGCTCTAGTACTTCTTTATATGAGATTTTTGAAATCTTCGCGATATAATCAATCTCTATGGCTGAAAAACCATGAATCGTGATCGTCGGGTAGTTTGTATGAATCCACTCCACAAGCTCTTCGTACCACTCTATTTTTAGTTTAGGATGCACACCCCCTTGAAAAAGAATCTGCGTTCCGCCAATCGCAATCAACTCTTCAATCTTTTCGCCTATCTCTTCAAAACTCAGTACATATGCTTCATCATCTTTTCCATGACGATAAAATGCACAAAATTTACAATCAACCCAACAAACATTTGTATAGTTAATATTGCGATCCACAACAAAAGAAGTGATACGTTTTGGGTGAAGTTCTCTTTTACGCTCCAGTGCCATACGCCCCAGTGTATTGAGGTCAGCATTTTGTATGAGGTCTAAAGCCTCTTCATTAGTCATTCTTGCCATAATCCCACCTATAATATATTAGAAAGGATTATAGCGTTTTTTATTAAAAATCTACCGATAAAGTTTTAATACCAGAACCTTGGATATGAACATTATCAAAGACTTTTCTTTTAGTATGTTCTAAAACAATGATTTTATAGTAACCTTCCCCAAGTTTTAGATGAGCGATACCGGTTGAACGGGAAGAAAAGGTATATGCATATCTTCTCTTCGCTTTTTTCTTATATACCTCTATTTTCGCATAGGCAGGATTTTTATGTTTTTTGCATACTACATTTAAAGTACCCACATTAAAATATACTTTTTTATGAATAGATTCACCCGCTTTAAGTCGGATACGTCCAAGAACTTTCTTTTGTTTTGAAGATCCACTTCTGTAGGATGCTTTTAAGATATACGTTCCGGCAGGCAACTTGATATCTTTCTCTTGCCCAGTATAAAATGTCTTAACCCTGTGAATATTATCACGTTGATACACTTCAATCCAAGCTGAAATAGGTTTACGATTGCTATACGCTTTGACACTTATTTTCCCTGAACTTTGCGTATCGCTGTATCCACCGCCAAGAACTCTATCACTCATACGCTCTTGCATAGGTTCTATAGCTATCTCTTTTTTCTTCTTTTTATCTATAATTTTTGTGATAACGATCTTATGGTTTTCTTTAACTGGTTCTACTACTTGCGTCACTACATCTGTTTGTTTTACAGGAGGTGGTGTCGTCTGTTTTATGATTTGAGCAGGCTGTTGTTGTGTGATAACTTCTTCAGGCTGAGATACGGGAACTTGTATAGGTTTGATATTCGGCTTTTGTGAAACTTTGATCTCCTGGCTTTGAAAAGAAGGGGCAACAGGGATCTGTATCTTTGTTTTTTGCATCTGTGGTGTCGATATCTTAGATACAGGCAACTCTTTTTTTGACTCTGTGAAAGATGGTTTTTGAACAATAGCCGGTGTTGAAATTTTTGATACATCCATTTGAGGTTCATCAACAGAAAGTTTATACCTCTTTTGGACTTGTGGTTTATACACAGGAGCCTTTACAGATGTAGATAAATCATCATAAGAAGAGAGA
>JALULO010000091.1 GCA_027056215.1 Campylobacterales bacterium
ATGCTAAAGAGATAAATGAGCCGGTACTTGAATCTTTGACTTTGAAAATTTCAAAAGATGAAGTTTATCACTTTGAAATGTTTGAAAAAGTATTTAAAAAATATAAAGATAAAGAGAAATTAACTAGAAAAGAAATTACGAAAATTTTGTATATAAGACTTAAAGAGATCAACAATGAAGATATGAAAATAGCATTTGAAGCACTTCAAAGTGATGAAAGCTATGATGCGTATCTGCAGCAGTTAAGCCAAGTTGCAAAAAAACATTATCCTTATAAAATGGCTACAAAAATGTTCATCAGACCGCTGGATCTACATGATAGTTTTGAACGCATTGTCGCGATGACAGTATCTCCTGCATTCAAAATTTTGGGAATTTAAATGCTGATTGCTTTAATTTCTTGATAGTTATATCAAAACAATTTTTATCTTATTTTAGTTGATAGGGAGAGATCTTGTAGCCTAGTGTAGAAAAAGTTTCTATGAATTTATATTTAAGTTTTTGTCTTAATCGTTTCACTAAACTTCTGATAGCATTGTCATTTATCTCTTGATCTTCCCAAATATAATTTTTGATCGTAGAGATACTTACAATACTGTTTCTATGTTTGATCAATAATTCTAAGAGTTTATTCTCTTTTTTTGTAAGATGCATAGGTATATGATCATAAAAAAGTATAGCGGAATCAGTATCGTAGCAGAATTCTTCATCCAATATAAAATAATTTGGATTTGTTTTTTTGTTCTTGTTTTCTTTTGTGATCCTGTTTATTGCTATTTTCAAAGAAATACGCTGTTCTTCTCTATTAATAGGTTTTGCGATATAAGCGACAGGGTCTATTTCTATGGCTTTATTAATATTATAATCATCTAAATGATCACAAAGAAAGATAATTTCGATATTCGGATACTCTTTTTTAATCATAGCAGCAGTTTCTAAACCTTGTTTACATCCCTCAATACAGATATCCATAATGATCACATTGATATTTTCCTCTTTTATAAGTGCTAAAATATTTTCTCTGTTTATACATGAGTTGATAACAGTATAACCCCAGTGGTCAATATAGGCTCTTAATTCTTCAATAATCGCTTTTTCATCTTCAACGATAAGTATATTTATTTTTTTCATGCAGAAAACCTTTATTAACATCAATAATGAAATGGATATGGAATAGGATAACAATAGATAATAGCGAAAATATAATTATATTTTGACACATATTTGACATATTATAGTGTTACAATAGCCGAAGATGAGGAATCTCCATAACCTCACTAGTTAATAAAAGGAGTAAGTATGAAAAAAATTACATTATCCGTTATATCAGTGATTGTACTGAGTAGTGCAGGGGTTGCAGGAGGGAATATAGCAATACCTGTTAGTGTACCCAAAGTAGTAGAACCTATAATGAGTGAAAGTGCATTTTATGTAGGTTTTGGTATGTCATATATGAGTTTGCGTGATGATCTCAGTGATGAAGAATTTACTGCAACAGGTGTAATGCTTCAGGCAGGATACCAATTTAACAAATATTTTGCTATAGAAGGCAGATATACAAGAGATATCAGTGATGTTGAATATGATCACGGTGATACTGTTAACCCTGATTATGATGATTATCCTACGGATTTCAGCAATATAGCCATCTATCTTAAGCCAATGTACCCGGTAAATAACTTTAATTTTTATGCCTTACTCGGATATGGACGTACTGAACTGACCAATATTCCTCTGGGTGGACCCGGTATCAGTGCCGATAGAGCAGAAAGTGGTTTCCAATGGGGGTTGGGTGCTGCTTATGAGGTAATGGAAAATATTTCAGTTTTTGTTGACTATGTTAGATTTTATGATGATACAGGGTTTGACTATAGAGCACAGCATGCCGATGTCAATTCAGATGCGTGGACACTTGGTGTCAGTTATAAATTTTAAGATAGTACAAAGGAGAAAAGATGAAATCAAATTATATGAAAATATTTGCAATATTAACAGCTTTATTAATGATGTTCACATTGAATGCATGTGATCCAAGTGGTGATGGTGAAGATGGTACGCACTCTGTAAGAAACTTGCTGAATGAAGGACAAGCGCCTGTAGCAAATGCCGGAGCAGATCAATCAGTAGTAGCTGGTGATACCATTGTACTTGATGGAAGCAAGAGTTATGATCCGGATGGCACGATCGATTCGTACATATGGAATTTGGGAGACTTAGGTACCAGAACCGGGGAAACAGTTACGGAGACCATTCCTGGTAATGCAGCATCAGGAAACTATGTGATTACATTGACTGTTACAGATAACAATGGAAATGTAGACAGTGATACGATAACGGTTGTGGTAGAAGGAGTAGAGGATGAACCAAGTACCAATAAATCACCTCATGCAAATGCAGGTGAAGATCAAAATGTTGTATTGGGAGACTATTATGCTTCTCCGGGCGATGCAAAAATAATAGCTGCTCTAGATGGTACATTGGCATCAAGTGTTACAGTCGAATTGGACGGAAGCAAAAGTAGTGATGACGGGTTGATCTCTCCATTAACATATACATGGAAACTGGTGCAATCAGGAACCAGCATTAAGCCAGAGATTGATAATAATGCGACAGATAAACCAAAGGTTACTTTAACATGTGAAACTGCATTTGAAGATATAAATGATTGTACGCGTAATGATAACAATATTACATGTGATTATGTATATGAACTTACTGTATTTGACGGGGAATTCAGTGACAAAGACAATGTAACTGTTAGTGCGGTTTATGATCGCAGCTGTTTTCCTGATTAAACAAAATAGCATGATCAAAAATGCACTATATGACACAAGGTTCAAAAGGAAACTTGTGTTAGAAACAGAAAGTAAAATTACAGGTTTTTTATAAGAATGATAACTGTAAAAAGTTGATGATACATTGAATGGAGTGCTAAGAGTAATATTATGCTACAATTATATTAACTAAACATTACCTCTTATGTAAGGGTTCCAAGGACAAAGAAATGTTTCTTAACATTAAAGTTGCAATTTTATTTCTTTTAATGCTAAACAGTATAGTTCTTTATGCAAGCGTTGAACAAAGGAGGTATGATGTCAGATCCGGTATGATTGAGTATATGATCAGTGGTGGCGGCGTATTGACCCCTGAGACGAATCTTACGGTAGAAGGTAAGGGAAAACTGCGTTTTAAAGAGTGGGGCAGAGTTGAACTTTTTGAAGAAGCTGTTGAAGAAACGACTTCCGGTGCTATCAAAA
>JALULO010000092.1 GCA_027056215.1 Campylobacterales bacterium
CAGAATCTATTAAGAGATATTCAAGAAGAGCTTAAAACTGCGAAAAAAGAGGAAAATGTTATTGAGGAAAAACTTCAAAGCAAGATAGAAAATCTCAAATCTTCACAATACTCACTTCTAGAAAAAATAAAAACCTATAGAGCACACTTGCTAAAACTAAAATCCTAAGAATTTGAGTTTTAAAACCGTTTTGTATACGTATGACAATACGGTTTTTGATTGTGTTTTTGGTAATAATCCTGATGATAATCTTCTGCTTTGTAAAAGGGATGCTCTTTAGCCGAAATCAATTTTGTTGCAACTTTCAAACCTTTGTCCTCTAAAATATCAATCAATTTTTGTGCTATTTGTTTCTCTTCTTCATTATTATAAAAAATTGCTGAAAGATATTGACTGCCAAGATCTGGTCCCTGCCCATTAGCTTGAGTAGGATCATGAATTTCAAAAAACAGTTTTGCTAGTGTCTCAAAAGCAACTTTTGATGGATCATAAGTCACTTCAATAACTTCCAAATGCCCTGTATGTGTATAACATACATCTTCATAAGAAGGGTTTTCTTTCTCTCCACCCATATAGCCGCTATCAGCAGATATCACTCCATTTACGTGTTCAAAATGATACTCTACACCCCAAAAACATCCACCTGCAAAATATGCTTTTTTACTATTTTCTGAAGTCAAGGGTTCAAATTCTATGGATATAGAATTGACACAATGTCTCGTATTTTTAGGTGTAAACTGTTCCCCTTCAAAAACGTGTCCCAAATGACCTTCACACCTTCCACAAATGATTTCTACACGTCTACTATCAACATCAGGTACTCTTTTTACAGCTCCTACGATTTCATCATCAAAACTCGGCCAACCACACCCTGAACTAAACTTTGATGTCGATTTATAAAGTGGTAAATCACATCGTTTACATTTATAAATACCCTTTGCAAAAAATTTATCATACTCACCACTATAAGGCATCTCCGTACCCTTGTGTACTATAACACGTTCTTCAGCTATCGACAACTTCTTAAATGTTGGCTTCTCTTTCATATTTGATTCTCCCATATGTGCAAAATTACAAAATTGCTTATTATCCCATCTCTCATAGAAGTATTAAAGCATTTTTCTTCATAATGTAACCTTTTGTGATTGGTATTGAAAAAGCGTAGCTATTTTCTGTGTAGATAATGTGTAAATTCATAAAAATATTCTATAATCTTGTCTTCATTTTATTATAGGAGATTTTAATGAAACAAACAACTTTTAAAGATAAATACCCAGTATGGACGCTCGAACTTGAGAAAAATGAGATACAACAACAAAATGTATCAGAGATTTTAGCTTATTTTAAAGATAAAATTGAAACACATCCAATAGCTGTCTATATCGCTACTTTTGATCATTATGATCATACGAAAAAAATTGGAGGCACAATAACTCCGGAAATAAAAGATATGCAAAATATCATCTTTTGTTTCGGTCCAGAAATACCCAACACTAAAGTAGGTGCGGTAAGACCAAGATCAATAGCAATATGCGAACTTGATACAAAGTTTGTTATCGAATTTATGGAGCCACCCGCAGAAAAAGCACATGATACAATAGAAATGTGGTCTAAAGCATTGAAACAAAGCTAGTAACATCAAAGGAATAAAGGGAAAAACCTTTTTCCTGCCTCAATATAATTTCATAAAATACAAAAACTTTTACATTTTTTGCTACAATATGATCCATAAAATAAGGAGTTCTGTATGGCAGTTGATCTCGTCGATCCTCATGATCCACATATATCCAAAATAAGCCATCAATCAACAAAACTAGAGAAACGTGCTCCTCTTGTAGCTACAGCTCTTTCCCTGATTCTTGCAATCATCAAGTTAAGCGTTGGAATAATGAGTGGCTCGGTAGCACTTTTAGCATCTGCTGTGGATTCGATCATGGACATGTTTGTTTCTGTTTTTAATTTTCTAGCAATTCGTCTTTCAGATAGGAGTCCCGATGAACAGTTCCCTTTTGGTTACGGTAAGATAGAAGCACTTGCTGCAACGCTTGAAGGCTTGGTAGTGATGGGATCTGGTTTTTTTATCTTATATGAATCTATACAAAAACTTATCCATAAACAAAACGTGACACAGATACCTCTTTCGGTTATCGTTATGCTTATTTCAATCATTATCGTAGGTGGACTTGTATTATTCTTGGCTTATGTGGTCAAAAGAACAAATAACATGGTAATTAAAGCTGATTTACTACACTATAAAACAGATCTGTACAGCAATGGTGCAGTATTGCTGTCTTTGGCTATTATTTATTTCACAAACTGGTACTGGGTAGATATCGTATTTGGTGCTGCTATTGGTATATACATCATTAAAGAGGCTTATGAGTTGGTTATAGAGGGCTCACGGGTCTTACTAGATGTTTCTCTTCCGCATGAAGAAGTCGCTCAAATCATCTCTTTGGTAAAAAAAGATCAGGATGTTACAGATTTTCACTTTCTCAAAACACGATATGCCGGCAAATATAAATTTGTAGAGATGCATGTGGTTCTGATTCCTGATATTCTTCTATTACACGCACATAGAATTGCGGATTCTATTGAAGAGAAGATTAAACTTATAGATCCTAGAAGCAAATGGCACATAATGATTCATCTTGACCCTTATGATGATTCTTCGATGCATGATGTCTAATCAAATATGCTTCTAAAGATTTTCTTTTTTTGTTTCTTATGTATAACGCAGGCTTCAGCGAATGAGCGCATCATTACCCTCTCTCCTGCTATCAATGAAATCGTTTTTGCTCTAGGCAAAGGAAATCTTATCGTTGCAAATACTGATCATGCGCGCTACCCAAAAAAGTCCATCCAAATTCCTAAAGTAGGTGGTTATTTTGGTGTCAGTCTTGAAAAGTTGCTTTCATTTCAACCCACATTAGTACTTCTGCAAAAAAACAATGCGGCTTTAGCTAGAAAACTAAAACGATATCATATCGAAACGCTAACTTTCTCAATATCCTCTTTAGAAAGCATCAAAGAGATGATATTTACAATTGGGAAAAGGTTAGATGCTTTAAAAAAAGCTCATACTATTATTGTTCATATTAACAAAGAACTAAACTTACTCAAACATCCCATACGTCATAAAAGTATACTCTTTATTTTTGGTGCTAGTGGCGACCTTAAACGCCCAATGTATTGTGCAGGAAAGGATCTTTATTTTGACGAATTAATCCATATAGCTGGTTATCAAAATGCCGTTGATTTCCCAAAAACAGAATCTATTGGGTTAGAAAAATTACTCTCCATTAATCCCGATATTATCATCATCGCAGATAGTTCCATCAAAAACAAGCAAAAGAATAATGTTATACAAAGATGGCAACACTTACCATTAAAAGCTGTCAAAAATAATCAAGTTTATATCTTGAATAAAGTTTACCAAACTATGCCAAGTGATAGAATCTCACTCTTTATCCATGATTTAATCAATGTACTACCCTAAATATGATAGAAATACAAAATCTTTACTATAAAGATATATTAAAAAATATTACGCTAAAAATCGAAGATAATCTTATCATCCTTGGAGAAAATGGTGCAGGTAAAAGTACACTGGCTAAGATGCTATGCGGTTTAATCCCAAATAACTTTGTGTACTTTCAAAACAAGCCACTAAAAATTATCAAAAATCGTGCAAAAAATATCAATTATATACCTGCGACTTTAATAGTTTATGATGAAAATATCACCGTTACAGAGTATCTTCAAAGTGCATTTTATACATCACATATAGATTTTAATGCTATTAGAAAGATCATGCATCAGCTTTTTCTAAAAGAGCAGTTTCTTTCAACACTAAGCAGCGGACAAAAACAACTTCTACAAATAGCACTAGCTATTTTACAAGATACAAAAACGACGATATTTGACGAACCAACTGCAAACCTTGATCCACAGAATAGTAAAAAAGTTTTTGATATTTTACAAAATAATTTTCAACAAAAAATCGTCATTACACATGATTTAAATTTAGCTTATAATCTTGGCTATCAAATTCTTTATCTTGATAACGGTGAGGTAAGATTTACAGGTACATTTAAAGATTTTATCAAACGTGATTTTTATGACGGATATGTCAAGATAACACCCTATGGCGTTGTAACAACATTATGAAATACCTATTAGCCTTTTTACTTATTGTTATCATGATTTCATCTCTATTTATAGGTCAAGCAAATATTGATATTTCAAAAATTTGGATTCATAATACACCAGAAGAGATGATATTTTTCGATTTGCGGATTCCTAGGACTTTACTAGCATTTTTCGCTGGAGCGATTTTAGCACTTTCAGGTCTTGTCTTTCAAACGATTTTTAAAAATATATTGACTACACCTTATACTCTGGGTGTAGCTAGTGGGGCTACTTTATTTGCAACACTGGCGATTAAACTTGATATAATGTTTACTTTATGGGGAATTAGTGCTATTAGTTTATTTGGTTTCATAGGAAGCATCTTTAGTATCGCTATATTGCTCATGTTTGCAAAACGTCTCAATAGCAATGCCCTGCTTTTACTCGGTATAGCTATGTCTTTGTTTTATTCTGCTTTACAAATGCTTGTTTATTATACTAGTGACTTGATGCAAAGTTTTAAAATTGTACGATTTATGATGGGATCTCTTGAGATTGCAGGCTATGAAAATATTTTTCCTTTGAGTGTTTCTGCTCTCATTTTACTTTATATTACGATACGATACAAACATGAACTAGGTATTTTATCTATCAATGACGAAGAAGCATATCTAAGAGGTGTTGATGTTAAAAAAATCAATGCCATACTACTGCTTGCTATCTCTTTTGCTATCGGTATTTGTGTCAGTATCACAGGTCCCATCGGTTTTGTAGGACTTGTGATACCTTATGTAATCAGGGTTATTTATAAAAAGTCTATCCCCTCTCTTATCTTTCCCACATTCTTCTATGGAGGGGGTTTTTTACTTTTATGTGATATTATTGCCAGAGCTATACCTTCAAGTTCGGAAATCCCTATCGGTGTTATATCTGCACTGATAGGTGCTCCATTTTTTGTTGCTATCCTTTATAAAAGATTTACAAGATAATTTTTACTCTCCAACGTATCCAGATGCAGCTCTAAAGCCTAAAGTGGGATCTTTAAATCCAGGTCCATAATTTAATTTTGCCGCACTAATACCTACTAAAGTCTGATCCGCTTCGGTAAAGGAACCACCTCTAGCAACAACTGCAAAATCATCTACATCACCTGTATTTCCAGTAATATTTAATACATCAGTAGTACCATTTAGTGTTGAGCCATCATAATATTTTCCTGCACCGTAAAGTGAAGTCAATGGTACACTTTCCCCATTTAAAATAGGTATCCACCATTTTGGAGTATCGTTTCCAAGTGTTGTATACTCAACTTCACCTGCATCACCACCAAGGAATCTATCTTTTTTAGCAATCATCCCATTAGTCCATTCGGCAAGATTTCCAGACAAATCATATACATGAACTTTATAATCTAACGGTACATGCGTATCCTGCCCTAAAAGGTTGTTGGCTATGACAAAATCTCTTTTTTCTTTAGCTTTAAATGTCGTACCTTGAAATATTTTTCCTTTACCTATTTCTCCAGACCAGTTTTCTTTATTATTAATCACAAGCTGAACAATCTGCATCCATTGTTTCTCTGAAGGCAATGTTATATGCCATCGTGCATTATCAACTTGAGAATGTGCTAAAGCTACTACTGCTTCGATGGGGCTGTATGATGACACAGGAGTACCATCAGCAGAGAAAAGAACTTTATTTGCACTAAATCCCTGTAATGTAGATAAAGGAATATTTAAATATGAATTATTGATATCAACTTGTTGATCAAATTTTCTAGTCTCTTTATTGTAAACAAGAAAACTATCACGTATTATATCGCTTATTGTGCCAATATTATCAAGATTTATTGTTTGATTTGTCTCTCTTGCCTCATATTTTGCAAGCCAAAATCCTTCTTCTGGAACTTGATCACCATCAACATCAAATCCACCAGGAATATAAACAAAATTATTTGCAATCATTTTTTTACCATCAGTCGTATCATAAATCCAAGAAACTTTTTTACCTAAAGATACGATTTTATTACCACTGCCATCATATAAAGTACTTCTATCTTCACCGCATCCCTGTAATCCTAACACTGTTACTACGATACTTAAAGTCGTAATTATATTTATTTTCTTTTTCATGATTTTTCCTTAGTGATGTATGATTGCTTCAATTCTACGATTTTTTGCGCGTCCTGCAACCGTTGTATTATCTGCAATAGGATTTAAAGAACCTTTTCCAATAGCTGTTATTCGTGATGCCGAAATACCATAATGAATCAAAGCTTTTTTAACTGCAGCAGCTCTTTTTTGTGAAAGAATCTGATTTTTTCTTTTTAATCCACTACTATCCGTGTAACCTTCTATCTTAACAGATACAGAAGGGAGAGATTTCATATACTTTGCAAATTTTCTCACTTTAACCATAGAATTTTTAGTCAATTTGGCTAAATTAGATTCAAAGTGTACTTCTAGCGTTTTTTTGATGCCACACCCTACTTTATTTACTTTAAAACCATGTGGTGTATTTGGGCAGATATCTTCATCATCTGTTACACCATCATGATCTGTGTCAAGTAATACTTTTGGCTCTGGCTGTTCTTCAACAACCTCTTCAACTACTGGTTTGACTATCGGACATCCATTTGTATCTACTTTTGTACCTACGGGTGTACCTGGACACAAATCTGATGGATCTAAAACCCCATCTTTATCATGGTCATCCACAACTTCTTGGGTATGAAATGGCATGTTTACACCAATCAAAAATGCAAATTCATTCTTTTCATCATTTCGACTGGTATCAAATATCTGCAAAGCTTTGAATTCTGTGACAAGGTTTAACATATTTGTAATTGGATATTTGATACCTAAACCACCTTGTAAAAAAAGTTTATCACCAAAGCCTTTACGTTCTCCGCTAACAAACTCATACCCAACACCAGCAAATAGATATGGATCAACATAGTATTCATCACTTAAATCAAGTTCATATACGCCATCAAAAGCCAACTGCCACAAAGAATCAACTCCACCAACTTTTTCATCTACGTTAATATAAACAAAATCTATTCTTGGCTTGATAACATAACCCAAATCATATGCCCCATCTGCTGCGATAGTTGTCTTTTTAAAATTCCAACCATCATTGTTATCAAGAGAACTCAATCCTACCTTTAATGAAAGATCAAATTCTGTAGACTCAGCAAATACGGTAGTTGCACTAAGGGCGATGACGAGACAAGTAAGTAAACTTTTTTTCATACTGCCATCCTTTCATATTTTATATAAATAACATTAATGATATTTTAACTAAGTTTATATGAAAGTTAATTATTTTATAACTAATATTTTACTTTGTGATGAGAAGTAACTTTAAAGTTTTATTTATCGAGAAGAACGGATAGTGAGAACTATCCATCGATGATTTATAAATGTGATTCTATAAGAGATATTACTTTGTTGATGTGATCTTGATCAAGTTTTCCAGCATATTGAAAAATCAATTTTCCACTTTTGTCAAAGACTAAAATATCTGAATTATCATCTTCTAATGCCCATTTCTTAACTAAAACTTTTTTCTTGTCTCGCACATACAACGCATTCGGATATTTTTTTTGCTTTGCTTTAAGTTTCATCTCAATAGCAAAATTTGGCATCCATGTTGCCGCCATATTTACAATCGCTATAGAACCATATTTATCATATGGAAATTGTTTTGCATGTAATGTTTCTATAAAAATTTCATTAAGATCTTTCTTATCTGGATCAACATAAAACAGTACATATACTTTACCACCAAGCATGCTAGATGTCCATGCTTTTCCGTCAACTTGTCCCCCATTTTTACCATCAATAACAACCGATGGCGGAACTTGTCCTAGCATCAGGGCAAATGATACAGAAATAGATAAACTCAATAAAAGAAAAATTTTTTTCACTTGTTGATCCTTTTTTTACTGTATTATAACCAAATTTTTCTCATAAATGCAATTAATATTGATAAATATCAACGATATAAGTAAATTAAAATTATATAATAAGGGAAAAAGAAAGGGTATACATATGGATACGTCATTTAACATGTTCATAGAAACTACTGTTCCACACGATGAGTTGATCATCTCCCGTACTGATTTGAGTGGTATTATCACTTATGTAAATGAGACTTTTGCACAAATATCAGGTTATAAACCAGATGAATTGATAGGTAAACCACACAGTATAGTCAGACATCCTGATATACCAAAATCCGTCTATCATGAACTATGGGAAACACTTAAAAAAGAAAAAGTCTGGAGTGGATATGTAAAAAACCTACGAAAAGACAAAGGTTACTATTGGGTTCATGCACAGGTATCCGGTGTTTACAAGGATGGAAAGCTTGTTGAGTATAAATCAATCCGAGAGCCAGTTGAGCATAGCAAAAAAATTGAAATGCAAAATAAGTATGACAGTATGCGAAAAGAGCAAGAAGATAGCTGTCGTATAGTCCTTTATACTTCATGCGAAGAAGCAAAAAAATTACACTAATAAAGGGAAGATAAAAACTTCCCTTAAGATTTATAGTTGATTAAGAACAGTGTCCACCGCCACAGCATCCAGACTTTCCTCTTTCATCTACTGAAATCATAAAAGTAGCGCCATTTTCTGCCACTTCAAACTCATGCTTTTGACAAAAATCTTGATTCATCTCTTTTGTCATATTGAGTGCTTGAATCAATGCATCATCTTTTGATTCAAATTCCATATTGTTTGTGAAGTCACTTTTTTTAAAACAACCACACTCTTTTTCTATTTTTACTGTAAACATAATAATCCTTCTTTTCTATATTTCTGATACTTTATCTTAGCAGAGCAAAACTTAAACAGGAGTTATATTGTCTTAATTACTGTATCAAAAAAACCATTGGTGCGTAAAAACACCTATGATTTTTTATCTCCTTTTTCACTTATGCTAATCAATGCGGGTAATAAGACCATATCCACCACAAATGCGATAATAAGTGCTGTAGCTGTCACGATACCAAAATTAAAATTTGGACTAAATTTACTACCCATAAACATAGAAAATGCTACACTGAGTATGATCGTTGTAAACAAAATCGCTTTTCCTGCATATTTTAAAACATAGTCAAAGCCCTCTTCTACGCTATAGTTTTTCTTCCTCGCTTCAAAATATTTCACCAAAAAGTGTATCGTATCATCAACTGCTACACCTAGTATGATAGCGCCACTCACGGCAACACCCAGATCGATGTTGATACCAAGCCAGCCCATCACACCAAGAACCAAAGCAATCGGTAAAATATTTGGTATCAAAAATATCCAGATGAGTTTAACACTTCTAAAGATCAAGAACATCACAATGCAAACCAATACAATAGCCAAAGACATAGAGTAGATGAGTGTATCGGTCACATCTTTTTGCATATGCGCAAACATCTTAGTCTGTCCATTTACCGTCGCTTTATAAGGTGTATTTTCCCACCACTTTTGAGCCCAAGCTATCATCTCCAAGTCTTTACTGGTATCTACGATATTGACCTGTGCTGTCACACGCAGTAAACGCTCTTCTATATCCATTTTGTCATTTATCTCCATCCCCTGTGGTAAAGAAAGAGAGTAAAGCAGTAGATACTGTGCGATTAAGTTTTGCTCTTTTGGTATCGTATCACTTTGATTCATAACCAGATTAAAGCGTTTGATCACATCCATCAGTGAAGTTATGTGACGAATATCCGAAAACTTTGCTTGATATGCATCATAAAACTTTTGTACCGTATTTAAAAAAGCAGGATCTTTGATACCATTTTTCTTACCACTATCTACCACAATCTCATACGCCATAGGTCCTGTAAGATTTTTTTGTAAAAAATTGGTCGACTGACGTATCTCTACCTCTTTATCAAAGTAACGAATCGTATTGCTATCAACTTTTAGTTTTAAAAGCCCCGCACCTAGCAGTAAAAAGAGCATACTGGTTATCAAGATGATCTTCTTATCATGTTCGATAATAAACTTTCCATAGTGGATGTTCTCTAAAAAACTTTTTTTCTTCTTTTGTTTCACAGGTGCAATCTCTTTTTTCAAAAGCAACAATACTGAAGGCATCCAAAAGACACTGATTAAAAATGCCAACACTGCACCAGAAGCAGTAGCGATTCCCAGTGTTGAGACAGGTACAACATGGCTAATCCCAAGTGAAGCAAACCCGATCGCCGTTGTTACCGAAGTCAAAAAGATCGGTAACATATTTTTTTGCATACTTATAAGTACCGCTTCTTTGGTGCATTTTCCCTCTCTTTTGTACATAAGCCAAACGATATACACATGCACAGCATCAGCGATACCAATCGCAACGATAAACACAGGTATATTGGCTGTAAAGTTATTTAACTTATAACCCAAAAGCACCTGAATGGAAAGTACTGTTAAAAACGTAAGTACCACTACACCCATCGGTAACAGTGCTCCACTCACACGTCGAAAAAGAGCAAAAAGGAGTATCAAAACGGTTAAAATCACAAGTGGCGTAAAGGTACTTCCATCCCCTTGTGCAATCGTTACAAAAGAGGTATTTAACGGAGGTCCACCATTGAGCCAAAACTTATATCCAGTCTCTTTACGCAGTGGTGCTAAGATATCCTCCATCTCTTTCATGATTTCAAAACTTTTATCGCCGTTGTCATTTACTTTAGGGGTAAGTCTAGCGATAATCATCGTCGTTTTACCATCTTTAGAGATAAAAGATCCAACCATATCTCGATCATGGATTGCAATCTCTTTTCGATCATGTAGATATGTGGCATCTGCCCTATCGATATTTTGTATAAAATCCTCTACTAGAACATCGTCTTTGTCCTCTGGATTGGCGTGTATATATTGAAAATTTGTAAGCGAATCCACCCTTGCGATATGGTGCATTTGCCACATTTTTTGGGTGATTGTATCGATGGTTTGTAGTGCTTTTTTGTTAAAAATACCATTTTCATCTCTAAATGCCACCGTTATTGCTGTGTCATTGCCAAATACTTTACGAAAATCATCGTACTGTTTCAAAATCTGTGAATCTTTATCAAACCAAATCCGATAATCCCCTTCAAAAGCCAACCGTTTTAAATTTGTAGACAATCCCAGTACCAAAAGTGGTATGATGATTGCGATAGCCCATTTAAATCTGTCTAAAAAATCGATATATTTTTTCATGTTTTTTTCCTAAAAATAGTAACTAAGTGCAACTTTTGCATGATCTATCTTTGAAAAAAGAGAATCATGTGTAGGTGAAAGATGCTGGTATTGTAATTGGATTTTAAACTTATCTAAAACCCGCGTATCGTATTTGAGAAAGTAAATCTTTTCACTTTTATCCAAGTCCAGATCTACTCCTGCAAGTATTTCAGAACTTGCTGTATCATTAAATGAAAACCGTCCACCAAGATAGAGGTCATTTTGAAAAAGCTGTCCTAGTTCTTTAACACTAAACTTCGTATCATTTAACTGCTCATAATGATAATACTCTGCCAAAAAACCTAAATCCTTCTTCTCCCAAATACCATAAAATGTATGCTCCAATCCCACGCCTGTATGTAAATAATCACTCACTTTGACATCATCACTCACGGCATAAGCAGCTTCGGCTTTGTAGATTGTATCTGCAAGAATCAGGGTTGCATATCCCATCAACTTATTTACCCAGTAGGCTTGTTGGTGTAACTTACCATTTTCATAAGCAA
>JALULO010000093.1 GCA_027056215.1 Campylobacterales bacterium
TTTTTACTTTTATTGAACCAACTGCGATCCAGACATTGTGATATGATCTACGCACAAATCAACCTAAACAATATCCCTCAAATTGATAAAGTTGTAAAACTACTCAATCAAAGAGGTTTTTTTTATTCTGGTGTACTCTTTTTAGCACACAAAAATCAAGATTATCTCTGCTTACAACACAAACTCACACTTCATGTGGGCAAAAAAAATATTGTTTGTTATTCTCCTTTTTGTCATGCTTTGTTAGACTATATTTCCAAAGATGAACAGAGGATAAAGTAAAATAAGATAAAATAACTCTTTTATAAACTAGGAGTTATTCACATATGAAAGAAGTTATAACCAATATATTTGGACACTATTCTACAATCATCGTCTTTTTACATATACTATCTGCTGTTGTTTGGGTTGGTGGCATGATTGCTATTCGGGTAGCGGTACATCCAAGTCTACAAATCATAGATGATCCCAAACTTAAACTGGGTAAAACACTACAGATAGTCGGTAAACTTTTTAAACTTGTGATCCCATTTATCGTTATACTTATCATCACTGCGACACTGATGGCTGTTGGATTGGGATTTAAAGGTACAGACCTTTACTGGCTCATACACGTAAAAGAAGCCATATGGACGATCATGACTATAAACTTTATCTATATGTTTAGACAACGTTCCAGAGCACAAAAACTATTTGATAGTGGTGATCTCTCTCGTGCAAAAAAGTGTGTTTCAAAATTACCTAACTTACTACTGCCTATAAATATAATTTTGGGTATCGGTGCAATTTTTGCGGGTGTTGTGCTACGAGGGATATAAGAGATAAAAAGTTATGGGAAATTTATCCCCATAACTATTATGTGTTATAGTGCAGCTTTTGCTGCTTCTACTACTTTTGTAAATGCTGCTGCATCGTTCATAGCCATATCAGCCAAGATTTTTCTATCAAGCTCAATACCAGCCTTGTTTAATCCATTGATGAATTTTGAATAGCTCATATCGTTTAATCTACAAGCTGCATTGATTCTTGTGATCCAAAGTCTTCTAAAATCTCTTTTCTTTTGTCTTCTGTCTCTATATGCATAAACTAAAGATCTTTCTAATTGTTCTTTTGCTTTTCTAAAATGTTTTCTTCTTCCACTATAGAAACCTCTGGCTTGTTTTAGAAGTTTTTTATGTCTTCTTCTTCTGACTACACCTGTTTTAACTCTCATGTGTTTTTCCTTAACCTTGATATTTTGGTGTCATACTCTGGTATGATCTTGTCCCGTTTGGGAGGAAATAAATTGATTTTCTAATCAAAAACGACGACTATTTTCCTAAAAGTTCTTTAACTTGACCAATATCACTTTTCGCAACAACTTGCGGTGATCGTAATCCAACTTTTCTCTTTTGGTCTTTTTTAGTCAAAATATGACTTCTAAAAGCAGACCCTCTTTTGATACTACCGTTTTTCTTTGTTTTAAAACGTTTGGCAGCACCACGATGTGTTTTCATCTTTGGCATTGTATCTCCTTTATATAGTTTAAAAGTAGCTTTACATACTTTTAAGGAATGCAATTATATCTTTTTTTGTTGATTATTGGCTTAAATCGTAGAAATTTGGGGATATTGTCATGTGATTGTTACTATCACATGACATAAGAAGGATTATTTGTCTTTATTCGGAACAACGTACATATTGACATAACGCCCTTCAAATTTTGGTTCATTTTCTTTTGTAGCGATATCTTCTACCATCGGCCAAACACGGTTTAGAACATCTTTACCAGCTTGTGGATTTGCCATTTCACGTCCACGTAAAAAGACTCTAAATTTCACATGTTTTCCAGCTTCTAAAAATTCTCTTGCATGTTTTACTTTGTAGTTTACATCATTTTCAGCAATCTTAACAGACAATTTGATCTCTTTGACTTCGATCTTTTTCTGCTTTTTCTTTGCCTCTTTCTTCTTTTTTTCTTCCTGATATTTAAACTTACCGTAATCCATGATTTTAACAACTGGCGGTTTAGCTGTTGGTGCGATTAAAACTAAATCAAGACCTTTTTCATGGGCTATATCCAAGGCTTCATCTGATGAAATGATACCATATTGTGTACCATCATCACCCATACATCTTACTTCAGCAAGTCTGATATCCTCGTTTAATTTTGTTTCGTCTTTTTTGCTTCTACCTCTATTCAAAAGTGCACCTCATCCATTTTTTCCTTTATTTTTGTATAAAATTCTTCTTTGCTCAGATTGTACTGTTCACGACTTCTTCTGTCTCGAACCGCTACGCTCTGCATCGCAACCTCTTCATCACCTAAAACCAAAATCATCGGAACTCTCTGTTTCTCTGCTGTTCGGATACGCTTGTTAAGGCTTTCATTTCTCGAAGAAATCTCAACATCTATATCCATAGCAAGCAACTCAGACTGCAATTTTTTTGCATATTCCAAATGCGTTTGAGCGATTGGAACAATCACGATCTGCGTCGGTGCGATGAAAAATGGAAATTCTCCAGCGACATGCTCTGTCAAAATCCCGATAAATCTTTCAAATGATCCCAAAATCGCACGATGGAGCATAACCGGTCGTGCTTTTTCATTGTTCTCATCTGTATATTCTAACTCGAATCTTTCAGGAAGATTAAAGTCTACTTGAATTGTACCACATTGCCACTTACGCTTAAGAGAATCTTTGATCTTTATATCAATTTTTGGACCATAAAACGCTCCGCCACCCTCATCAACACCATAAGCGATACCATTTTCATCAAGTGCATCTTTGAGCCCTTGTGTGGCTGTATCCCAAATTGCCTCTTCACCTATCGCTTTTTCTGGTCTGGTTGAAACTTCAAGCTCATACTCAAATCCAAAGATTTGCATCAAGTCATCAACAAAGCCAAGTACTTCTATCACGCTATCTTTGATCTGTTCTGGCGTACAGTAGATATGTGCATCATCTTGTGTGAACTCTCTAACACGAAATAACCCATGCAACGCACCACTCATCTCATGACGATGTACAACACCATATTCAAAAAACTTTAGAGGAAGATCACGGTAAGATCTTAGTTCACTTTGATAGATTTTGATATGTCCTACACAGTTCATCGGTTTGATACCATACTCTACGATTTTTGGATTTTCATCATCACCTTCGTTGATTTGGGTAAAATACATATTTTCGCCATAGTTATCATAATGCCCACTGATTTTCCATGCTTC
>JALULO010000094.1 GCA_027056215.1 Campylobacterales bacterium
AGTCTTTTCTTGCATAAATGTATTCATGCTTTGCATCTGGAAGAGTTGAGCTAACATCCATTATGATGCCATCTGATTCAAACTCTACACTTTTGTTACTTGGCGATCTAAACAACTCACTTAATGTTTTTACATCCCATACAGGAGCTTTGTCCTCAAGGTTTTTAAGTGGCTCGATTTTTTCTGAGCGAGTGATTAATTCATCGAGTTCCAGACCTCTGTTTAATGTACTTAAATCATCAACAATAGCAAGCTTATCTTCACTTTGAGTCATTGCATTTGCACAGTAGTTAAATTCATCTATGGCAAACATATTGTCTAACGTATAAGCATTATTCTCTTTAGCGAGCAGTTTTAGAAGTGATGTCTCTTTTATATGTGCTACATCAATTATACTTGATCTACTTAAAAGTTTTTTAGCTTCATTGTATTGTTGATTAGGATGTAATAGCACAATCTCACCATTTGAGTTTACACTATAGTAACTGCTCTTACCAATAGCCTTGGCCTCTGTATATCGTGTTGACAAAGCAAGATCCATTAAGTAGTTCTCACCATAATAATCATCTACACTCAACACTCCTATCCACTGTTCTTTAACTAATTCACTAGGTTTCTTCTTTTTAGCTTCTGATTCAGAGATAAGCGTAATATCATCATCTAATTTTTGCTTTACAAGCATTTTATTTGGCATCACAATATAAAGCTTTTTATATTCATAACTTTGTTTAGCAAACTGCTTAGGTATTACTTCTAAACTTTCTTCAGTGTTCGCTTGAGCAATTACGGCAATACTTGGTAAAAGCTTTTGCATAGGAGCATCTTGTAGTTTAGAAACGATATATGCAAAACGGTCTTCATAAGTATGTTCTTTCATCACCTTTCGCAAAGCAGAAAGTCTGAATTTTTTGGCATCTGTATCATTGTTGTTGATTTGTTTCAATCTTGACAACAGTTCTTCCCCATTGTCTGAAGTAAAAACCAAGTCACCAAACAGTAAGCGGATACCTCTAGAAAAGTTACTTACTGAAATAGTATTAGAGGCTAACAACTCAAATATTCTTCTTGCAAACATTGTCTGTGACTGTTTAATAGAATTTAGATTAATAGCATAGTTATAACCTTTGTATGCCTTGTCAATTTCACTATGTGTTAGTGTTCCTACTATAAAAGGTTTATAATCATCAGGAAACATATAATTAGGATCGTCTTTACCATAGTTTCTATCATAGATCTCTACAGGTTTTAATTCAGAAAGATATGAAACGAAGTTTCCTAAATCACGTGTTCTTTCAGGATAACGAACATAATAAGCACCCGCAAAACAAAATGCATCTTTTCTATCGTATTTTTCTATAGGATTATGAACCGTAGGTTGTGCTGCAAATGGCAGTAAATAAACTCTGTTATGGCCTAATGCACTTTTATAACGATTAATGCAGTCTATGTCGGTGGTAAATACATAGTCAAACTGCTGTGCTGTATTTAAAAAGGTCTCAAAATGAATAGGGTCTTCTTTATTCCAAAAAAGTGTTGGAATGTTTTTATTTTTACACCATTGAATAATGTTTTGAAGTTCTAAGGAGTTATGCCCTATTTTATTTCCCCATAAATCATCTTTACCTCTCCATGCAGACTCAATAAAGAGTATTTCAGGGTTAAAAGACTCTATCTCTTTTTTCCAATTTTCCGGTGTCAACTGAAACAAATCACATTCTGGTGAATATGAACTAAATGTAAAAGTATCCATAACACAAGCCATACGAAGTTCAAAAAGCTTCTTGACATTAGTATCTAACGTAGAAACTTTTTCAGTAGAAACCTTACCTTCTGGAATTACTTTTTGCTCTTTAACAGTAACTTGATTAAAACTGGAATTTTGGTTTTTGGCTTTTTGGTTTTTTTGATGTTCTCTTGCTAAAGAATAGATATCTATAGGCAATAGAAAAACATTATACCAATGTTCAAATACATGAGAAGTTTTATATCCTATTTTAAAGGACAATGTCTTACGAGTATTGATCACTTGTTGATTTGCATAAGATATTTTATGTTGCAAATTTTCAACATTCTGTTTTTGTTGTACTTGGACCTGCTTTATTTGGAACTTTAAACGCTCATTCTCTTGTTTCAGATGGGGTACAACGACATTGACTTGATGTCTATATTTAAGATTGATCTCGTTGAGTGTTTTTTTTGTATTTTCTTTTTCATCTTCTAACTCTTGAAGAAGTTTAAGGTATTTATTTTGTAGTTCTATCAGATCATTATCTAATTCTGAAAAGGTGTCATAAAGAGCAAGTTTACTTTTTAACTCCTTATTACTTGCAAACAATTCATCATATTTATTTTTCCAATAAGGCACAACCTCGTTGACTTGAAACCTATATTTTAAACTGGTTGCATTTAACTTTGTTTTGTATTCATGAATCTGCATTGCTACTTCATGGATATCTTCTGGAGATGCTGTAAGCTCATTTGTTTGTTGTTGCTTAGCTACCTCTTCCTTTTTTCTACGTTTTTTCCTTGGATTTTGATTTCGGATTTTTTTCATTTTATAGCTTTTACAAAGTCTAAGATATTTTGATTTTTAATTAGGCTATCTGCAGTAAACTCTTTATGATTAACCAACACCACTACAACATCTGCAACATTTAATGCATTTTCTAATGAAACAAGTTCAACATTCTTACGATTAGCAAGAACTTTAGGAAGCTCTTCAATATTTGGCTCTACTGCTAAAATCTCAAAGTCTGCATTATCAGACAGCATTTTCGTAATCTCAAGGGCTGGGCTTTCACGAAGATCATCAATGTCTGGTTTAAATGCCAAACCAAGACAAGCGATCTTAGGTTTTGCTATCTCTTTTACAGCTTCTTTCACCTTAGAGATAACAAACAGAGGTTTCCCGTCATTTGTTTCTCTCGCTGTTTTGATCATATGTGCATCATGTGGGAATTGGTTAACGATGAACCAAGGATCAACAGCAATACAATGTCCTCCTACCCCACAACCCGGTTGTAAGATGTTTACACGAGGATGACGGTTAGCGAGTGCTATAAGTTCCCACACATCAATGTCCATCTTGTCACAAAGCACTGAAAGCTCATTTGCAAAGGCGATTTGACCATCTCTTGAAGCATTTTCAGTAAGCTTTGCCATCTCTGCTGTTCTTGCATTAGTAGCTATACATTCAC
>JALULO010000095.1 GCA_027056215.1 Campylobacterales bacterium
GAGTCAATCATAGAATATATAAAAACCGATAGTGTTAAAATAGCTAAAGATATTTTCTTTGATATTAAAAATAAATGCGATGATTTATCAATCTTTCCTACCAGTAGAAGAGTTGTTCCTGAACTTCAACAAATTGGAATTTTAAAATATAGAGAACTTATATATAAAAGATGGAGAATTATTTACAAAATTGAAAATGATACAGTTTTTATTGTAGTAGTTGTTGATTCTAGTAGAAATATAGAAGATATACTGTTCCAAAGATTATTGAAAGATGATAACAAATCCTTCGATGATGAATAAGCTACCCTGCTCAGTTTTTTAAACTCTTTTGAGCTAAAATAGTTTTAAGATTTAAAAAACTTGATTGAGTAAACTCGCTTATTCATCAAGTCGGTCGTTATACTACAAAGTTCAGATTTCATCATGATAGCAAAGATAAAGCCCATAAGACATTGAACTTTAAAATAAGTTCAAAAGAAACTATGGAAATTCACACCTTTTTTTGATGAAAATGGTGAAGAAATTGTAAGAATTATTAGTGCAAGAAAAGCAAATCCAAAAGAAAGGAAATTTTATGAGCAACATTAAAGATAGAGAAAAACATGATAATTTTGAATTGAAAGATGATTATGATTTTAGGGATGGTGTAAGAGCTAGATTTTATAAGCCCAAGAAGATACCAACCACTTTAAGACTCGACAATGACATCATTCTTTATTTTAAAAAAAGAGCTAGTGAGGAAAAAGTACCTTATCAAACTTTGATTAATGCACTACTCCGAAAAGAGCTTCAAAGCGTGTAAAATAGCAAGTTGTTTAGGCATTGAAAGTGTTTAGGTATTTAGTTGATGCAGTAATAAGAACATCATAAAAACTTTAAGGATTATAATTTCTAATAGATAATCTAGATAAAGATTTTTTTATAAGCCATACAGGAGTATACTCGCGACAAATTTATATCTGCTATTGTGAAAGCCGTTACCATGTTTATCTTTGATACTTTATCGTTATTGTTTATCTTTTTGCTTGTTTTGGGTGTTGTTCCAAATCTTTTATATACTTTTGGGTATTTACCTCACATCAAAAGAAAAAGCTTTTTTCTTGTGCACTATTTTACTTTTATTATTTCTATGTTTGGTGTCGTTACCGCAGGTAATGCCTTAGTATTTCTTTTTTTCTGGGAATTGATGAGTCTAAGTTCATGGCAACTTATTTTAACACAAGCAGATGATACAAAGACGATTAAAGCCGCACGTTTTTACTTTTTTATGACCCACCTTGGATTTGTATTTCTTCTACTTTTTTTCCTGATTGTTACCAATGGCAACTTCGAACTTAATTTTGCACAAATGAAAGATATTGCAGATACCTTCAAATATCCAACTTTACTTTTTTTCTTTTTAGTGATTGGGTTTTTAAGCAAAGCCGGTGCTGTTCCGATGCATGTTTGGTTACCATATGCCCATCCTCAAGCTCCATCTCCCGTATCAGCACTGATGAGTGGTGTCATGTTAAAAATGGCGATTTATGGTATGTTTCGCTTTATGTTTGATGTCTTACCGCAGTGGCAGTTAGAATGGGGAGTTTTGATATTAATCATGGGTGCACTTTCTTCTTTAGTAGGGGTTTTATATGCATTAAGTGAACATGATATTAAAGCGCTCTTAGCCAATCACTCTATTGAAAATATTGGAATTATTTTGATAGGATTTGGCATGGGAATGATCTTTTCAGCTCTTTCGCTAGATACATTAAGTAGCTTCGCTTTTATCGCAGCGCTATTTCATACCTTTAATCATATGAGTTTTAAATCACTACTATTTATGAGTGCAGGTTCAGTACTACATCAGACACATACAAAAAATATTGAAAAATATGGTGGATTGATCAAAACGATGCCTATAACAGCTTTTTCTTTTCTCTTAGCATCCATTTCTATTTCAGGGCTACCTCCAACTAATGGCTTTTTAAGTGAATGGATGACTTTTCAGTCTCTATTAGGATCATCACATATCCATGATATATCTTTAAAATTGTCCATTCCTTTTTCAATCTTTGCCCTAGCCTTAACAGCTGGATTAGCGATTGCCTGTTTTGTGAAAGCATATGGTATCACATTTTTAGGACTACATCGAAGTGAAAATGCAAAACATGCACATGAAGTAAATAAACTGATGCAACAAGGTATGATATTGATGTCAATTATAGTTCTTTCGCTCATGTTGTTTGCACCATTTTTCATTTACCTATTTGACCAAACTTTATTATCACTGACCCATCATACAATCTATCATGAACTCTTCCCCAATGGCGGTATTGTAACATTGCACTCCGTTGTAGAAAATGGAGGACTTGTTTCACCATTGATACTCTTCTTTGCTTTAGTATTGATAACAGCATTTCTCTATTTTGTCTATAAAGCACTTGGCATCAAAGAGAGAGTCCATCGTACGTGGGCTTGTGGTTATCATACCGGTGCAAAAACCCAATATTCTGCTACTGGTTTTGCTGGACCAATCAGGCGTTTTTTCGTCTGGTTATATGCACCTGAAGAAAATTTTGAAAAAGAAGTGATTGCAGGGCATAAAAGCAAGTTTAAAAATGCGACATATGAAGTGCATATCAAACCTCTATTTGAAAAATCTTTATACCAATCCGTAGTGAAACTAGTCAATTTAGTAAGTTATTATATGTATCGTCTAGCACATTTTGAAAAGACACGTTATGCAGCAATGATTTTCAACTTGATGTTGATTGTTTTATTTAGTTATCGTATCTTTGCACATCAATTTAGTTGGGCTACTCTAGCATTAGAGTCAATAGTCATGTTTATTTCTGTAAAAATACTTATTATAGGAGAAAAGAGATGATACTCTATTTTATGACTATTTTGGTACTGATATTGATTGCCCCTATCTTGCTTAGCTTTATCAAAGTGGTGAAGATGGTATTATTATATAAAAAGCCGATCTCTATCTTTCAGGGTTATCGTAACTTTGAAAAATTACTTATCAAAGAAACACTCATAAGTGAAGAGAGCAGTTCTATCACAAAAATTGCTCCTTTTATCATTCTTTCGCCACTTTTATTAACACTCTTTTTTCTACCTCCAGTTATGAGTGGTGCTTATTATGTTAATTTTGTAGATGCGTTTACCATTACAGGACTTATCTCACTCTCTACCTTTTTCTTGATGTTGCTAGGACTTGATAGCGCAAGTAGTTTTGGCGGTATGGGAGCAAGTAGAGAAGCTTTTATAGCGGCATTAGTGGAACCGGCGATGATTTTAACGATCTTTTCTGTCTCTATGATGGCAAATGATTTAGGAATTGCACAAGCAGGGGTCAACCTAAGCACACATTTCCCAAAAGAGCATATGGCAAGTTTTTTATTTTCAGGAATCAGCTTTTTTATTCTTTTAATCGCAGAAAATGGTAGAATTCCAGTAGACAACCCTGAAACACATCTGGAATTGACTATGGTACATGAAGCTATGATTTTAGATATCGGCGGTTTTTATTTAGCACTTATTGAGAGTGCTGCAAGCATCAAGTTTGTGATATTTGCTTCTTTGTTTGCTTCTTTGTTTTTACCATTTGGACTGCACTTGCCAATTGTAGCAGCATTCTTAGTTTTTATTGGAAAACTTTTTATGATTGCTTTTGCTATTGCTTTATTAGAAGTCAATACAGCAAAACTACGGCTCTTTAAAGTACCAAATCTGTTGGGAATCGCTATTGTCTTTTCCTTTCTTTCCCTCATTACTTATTATGTACTAGGAGCATAAATGGAAGATTTTTTGATTGGTCTCTTCCTTGCGACACTCATTACGGCACTTTTTACTACAAGACTCTATCGACTCATCAGTTGGTATGCGCTTAATTCACTAACTTTAGCCCTATTGGCTCTATTGATAGGATATCGTCTTAACGACAATGCAATGCTGATCAGTGGTGTAATTACTTTGATTTTAAAAGCAGTCGCTATTCCCCTGATTTTAAAAAAATTAAGTATAAGATTTAATCTTAGCAGAGAATCTAAACCCAATATCGAACCTTATTATGCCATCATTTTAATACCAGCGATTTTGGTTTTTACATTTTATCTTTCAGAACCGATCGTCAACATGGTTGAACACAATGCTAACTATGTAGCAGTCAGTATCTCATCTCTGTTTTTATCGCTTCTTTTGATGATGGAACATAAAAACATCGCACCTAAGATCATTGGATTTCTAACCTTAGAAAATGCACTCTTTTTACTTGGAACAACAGCAACAGATGGTATGCCTATGTTAATCGAATTAGGAATATTTTTTGATCTTTTGATGGCAATTGTTATCATTAATCTACTTTTTAAAAATGAGGAGGCACGTTTATGATGCTCTTTTTCTTATTGCTTCCCGCTTTTGCAATGTTCATAGTATCTCAATTAAACATTAGACGCTTTAAGAGAATATTAACATTCCTTTCTTTGACAATTTTACTACCTATTATCCATCTTTTTGGCGCACAAAAGCCCTATCATGTATGGGGTGATTATCTGGTAGCTGATGAATTAAGTACTTATGTATTGCTGGTCTCTTCGATTGTTGGAATCGGCGTGACTATGGCGATGTTAACACTCAACAAACATGTTACCATTACAGGTACTGATTACCGCAAATTTTATCGTTTTTTTGCACTCTTTTGGATGGGCTTGACAATCTCTATCCTCGCCAACAATATGGGGATTTACTGGATAGGATTAGAAACTGCTACACTCAGTACGGTCTATATGATCAAAACAAATCATACTAAAGCAGCACATAAAGAAGCGTGGAACTATATGATCGTAGGTGCTATAGGTGTTTCACTGGTACTGTTTGGAATCATCATGATGTATGCGAGTGCAAAACCTATTTTAGGGGAAGAAGCGATGGATTTTTCTAAACTTTTAAGTCATGCTAAACAAATTCCATCCCCCTTTTTATTTGAAATTGGATTTGCCCTTACAAGTATAGGGATGTTTGTCAAAATGGGTTTTTTCCCTATGACCCTTTGGCTAGCCAATATTGAACGTTCAGCCTATTATCCGGTTGGTGCACTTTTTAGTGGTATCTTAGAGAGTGCTGTTATCATAGGCTTTTTTAGATTCAGTGAGATTGCTGCTATTATCAATAAAGCACATCTTTTTGTATTTATATTTACCTATACACTTATTACTATTTTTATTATCTCTTTTTTGATTTACAGAGCCAAAGATTTTATACGCCTTTTTTCACTTTCAGGTATCGAACATATGGCACTTATCATCTTATTTTGGGTAAGTGGTGGAACATTTGCCGCACTACTTCATTTTGGTGCACATGCATTTTTAAAACCTGCTCTCTTTTTATCAACAGGCGTACTAGAATCCCGGGGTAAATATAAAATAGCAGGTGCATTACGCGGTTACCATGGCGTCAGAGGTAAACTCTTTTATCTGCTCACGTCACTCTTTTTGCTAGCGATTATTTCACTACCGCCAAGCCCTATGTTCTTCTCTGAAATTTACGGTTTTGGTGCGATGATAGAAGTCGCCAAAAAAAGTCAATATCTGTTACCAATGATTTTTGCCATTTTAGTTTTACTACTGTTACTTTCAATTATCTTTTACAAATTTACAGAGATTTATCAATCCATGAAATATGAAGGAGAGGAAAGCACCAAAGTGGTCTATACAACAGAGGTAGTAGCTTTTATTATGTTTGCTACAGCTTTACTTTTTTTACTCTCCCCCTGGGCTTTTGACTATTTACGAGGAATTACGATATGAGACTAATAGCACGATTTTGTATCGATAATTATGACCACTTTGAAGTGATTACCATTTTTGACAAGAAGATAAAAAAGAAAAAATTGGATTATAAAAATCCTACAATCAAGAGTATTGCACATAAATATCCTACTGCAATATGGTTTGAACGTAAGATGCATGATGATTTTGGTGTCATGATCAAAGATGCCTATGACAATCGCCCACTAACCCATCATGAAAGATTTCCTAAGATTCATCCAATGTTAAAATCATTTACAGATAAGAAGATGACATTTGCCCCATTTAAGCCATACAAATATGAAGCAGTAAAAGGAGATAGCGTCTTTGAAGTTGCCGTAGGACCTATCCACGCGGGGATCATCGAACCAGGACATTTTCAGTTTTCCCAGTCTGGTGAAGATATGTTACATCTTGAAGTACGTCATTTTTATAAATACCGAGGGATTGAAAAAATGCTTGAGGGTAAAACACTTTATGAAGCAAGAACAATCATAGAGCGAATCAGTGGCAATGAAAGTATTGCATACCAAATTGCATGGTTTAAAATTCTTCTTGATGCCAGTGACTCTACTTATCATAAAAATTTACGAAAATACCACGCAATGTTACTAGAATTTGAACGATTGATTCATCACTTGACTGATTTAGGATTTATCCCCAATGATGCCGGTTTTGGTGCGGCACTTGCTGTTGCTTCAAAACTAACAGAAGATACAAGACGTATGCTTGAAACACTTACAGGACATCGTTTTGGGTTTGGTAGTATTACGTCTACTTGTAAGTCTTATGATAGACAGGCTGTATTGGATTTTGTCAACACACTAAATGAACAAATAAAATGGTTTCAAAACTGGATTAATGATATACCTTCATTATGGGATAGATTTGATAAAACAGGTATTTTATCACAAGAAGAAGCAACTAGATTTGGATGCATTGGTATTGTAGCAAAGGCAAGTGGCATACGGATAGATAGACGAGATAATCACTTTTACCAGACACATGGATTTAAACTTCACACAGAAAAGACTGCTGATGTCGCAGCAAGATTTAATGTCAGAATAAAAGAAATTTTTACTAGCTTAGAGTTGATTGGACAACTGGTCTATGAAGGACAAAAGAACAAAGCACCAAAAGATTTTAAAGATGGTGATTATATCAGTTTTACAGAAAGCTCAATCGGTGAACTCTGTATGTTTGTGCGTCTAAAAGATGGCAAAATAGAGAGATTTTTTGCAAGAGACCCCTCTTTTATCAACTGGCAGGCACTACATATCATGATGCCCGGAAATATCATTGCAGACTTTCCTCTGATTAATAAAAGTTGCGATTTAAGCTATGCCGGAAATGATTTATAAAAAAGTGTTAAAGAGGAGAACAGTATGATACAATTTTGGAAAAAACGGTTTCAAACCGGCATCTTAACAGAAAATATTGTGCTAGATGTCACTTTGAAACAAACCAAAAAAGAGTTAAAAAATCAGATTTCTAAAAAATTTGCAGGAAGCCTTGCCATTCGAATGGTAGATAGTGGCAGTTGTAATGCCTGTGAAGCAGAATGCAATGCCCTCTCTAATCCTTATTATAATCTAGAACGCTTAGGGATTTATTTTGTGGCAAGCCCTAGACACGCAGATGTGATACTTTTAAGCGGTCTTATGACAGCCAACATGTATCACCATGCACTAGACGCATACAAACAAATGCCCCAACCCGCATTTATTATCACATTAGGTGATTGCCCTGTGATGAAAGCTCCCTTTGAAGCAGGATTTGCTATCAATGCCCCAGTAAGTCAAACATTACCTATATCTTACCACATTCCAGGATGTCCCCCTAAACCATTAGAGATTATAGAAGGATTACTAGATTTTTTAAAACAGCTACCATGATTTGAGAAAATTACATTATTTCCAGTAATACAACGCATCATCCCCTAAGATATCTTCGATCTCCAGCAGACGGTTATACTTGGCGAGGCGTTCGCTTCTCGAAGCGGAACCACTTTTTAGATGTCCACTATCCATCGCTACGGCAAAATCTGCCAGAAAAGTATCTGCTGTTTCACCGCTTCGGTGTGAGAGAAATGACCGCCAACCATGATCACGACACATCCGCACCGCATCGACTGTTTGTGTTACCGTACCAATCTGGTTGAGTTTGATCAGTGAAGCATTGGCAGTACGTTCTGCAATACCCCTTGCGATAAACTTAGTATTAGTAACAAAGATATCATCACCAACGATTTCCAAACCACTACCAAGTTCTCTGGTAAGTTTTGCAAAGCCTGCCCAATCTTCTTCCCCAAATGGATCTTCCCAGAGCATAATGGGATATTTACGCACCCAATGTCGAATCAACTCAATCATACCCTCTGTACTCAGTTCACCACCACCTGATTTGAAGAGATTGTAAATATCTTTTTTCTTAGAGGAAAAAGAAGTTGCCGCACTATCGATACCGATGGAGATATCTTCACCCGGTCTATAACCACTCTTCTCAATCGCTTCGATAATCAACTCTATCGCTTCTTCATTACTTTTTACATTGGGTGCGAAACCACCTTCATCACCAACTGATGTTGCCAATCCTCTTACTTTAAGCATACCTTTTAAGGTATGAAATGTCTCTGCTACATAGCGGAGTCCCTCGGAAAAAGTCGGTGCACCGTGCGGAATTGCCATAAATTCCTGAAAATCAACACTATTGTCAGCATGTTCTCCACCATTTAGGATATTCATACACGGTACGGGAATACGTCTGGCATCGCTACCGCCCATATAACGAAAAAGTTCTTCATGATGACTTTGTGCGGCAGCTCTAGCCGCTGCCATTGAAACACCCAAAATCGCATTGGCACCCAGATGACTTTTATTTTCTGTACCATCTATTTCACACATAAGACGATCTATCTTTACCTGTTCAACTGCATCCATCCCAATCAACTCAGGTGCAATAATCCCATTAATATTTTGTACCGCTTTTTTGACTCCTTTTCCACCATAACGTCCCAAATCTCCATCACGAAGCTCTACTGCTTCATACTCACCCGTACTTGCTCCAGAGGGGACTGAAGCATTTACTCGTGTACCATCCTCCAACGTCATAAAAACACGTACTGTCGGATTGCCACGTGAATCCAGTATCTCAAGTGCCCGAATTGCTTTTATTTTACTATTTTCCATGTCCTGCTCCTCTTTGCATCATCATGCCCATAAAAATTTTCTGTGAAAGTTTTCCAAAGCTTTCACACAAGGTCGGATGAGGGTGAATTGCACCCATCACATCCATCGCACGCATTTTATTTGCAACGATTAGTGCTGCTTCACCTGCGAGAGAAGCAGCATCTTCACTTAAAATAGTTACACCAACAATCACACCACCTGATTTATCGATAACAAATTTTACAAAACCAAGTGCTTGTTTATCAATCTGTGCTCTAGCATCGGTACTGAAATCATAAGCAACAGTGTTGACATCCATACCGCGACGTTTTGCTTCTGCTTCGTCAATCCCTACTTGTGACACCTGAGGATCAGTAAAAAGTACCCAGCTATTTTTATCATAATCGACTTTATGTGGATGTGGCGCAAACATATTATGCACGACAATACCTGCTTCATAACTTGCTGTATGGGCAAAGCGTGGTGCATTGATACAATCACCACAAGCATATATATGAGTCTGAGAAGATTGTAATATTTCATTGACAATCACACCATGGCGATCATAGGTTACATCAACATTTTCAAGCCCCAATGCATTAATATTGGCAATACGTCCAGTCGCTAAAAGTACTTTTTCACTCTCCAATATCTTTTTTTCATCATCTTGCATATAATAGACCACAAAGCCACCGGCTCCTTCGTCGATTGAGTCCACAGAGATATTGCATTCAATGCAGATACCATTTTGAATCATACGCTCCTGAATCACCAAAGCAGCTTCTTTATCTACGTGTTTTAAAATCCGTTCACCCCGCTCCAGCACCGTGCATTTGGTACCCAGTTTATTAAACATTTGTGCTAGTTCGCAACTAATCGCACCAGCTCCTACAAAAACTATCTCTTTGGGGATTTCTTCTTCAAAGAAAACATCCCGGTTTGTCCAAGCTTTGCTAACACCACTGCCTTTAAATGGAGGTAGATTAACTTTGCCACCAGTGGCTACGAGCGCTTTGTCAAAACCATATTGCACACCTTGTACTTCAATCGTATGCGCATCGACAAATTTCGCTTCCCCTTTCATGAAGGTGAGTGTCGGAAGCTTTTCCATCGCCATAAGCGCCGCTTTGGCACGTCTTGACAAAATCTCATCTTTATCGCGTAGTACCTCTTCCCAGTGAATCTGAGGGGAAGATTTGAGTTCTACATGAAAATTCTGCGCTTCTTTGAGCATAGCATATCGGTTTGCGGCATTTTCCAGTACTTTGGAGGGAATACATCCCTCAAAAAGGCACTCCCCACCAGGTTCACCGCGTTTGTCAATCAGCAATACTTTTTTTCCAAACTGTGCCGATGCCATTGCGGCAGGCGTACCTGCCGGTCCTGCTCCAATAACAATTAAATCATATTTTTCCATCTTACTCTCCCTTAATAATTTTCATTGCACCATCAACAGATGCATCTTCGACGGTGACTGCGTAAATGGCATTTGCCATGCGAATCGCCTCTTCCAGCGGTCGTTGGTGGATATTGCGTCCAGTACCGTTACCACGGCTGCCACCTTTATGGATCTGAGCATAAAGTTCGTCAAGAAAAGCGCGTTCATCAACTTTACTCCCACCTTCACACAGGATTCCTGTACGTCCTGCAGCTTGTGTTACTTCCTTTAAAAGTTCGGGGACAAATTTATTGTTTTGGTACGGTACTTTAAGTTTGGTAAAATCAGCCCCAAGTGCTGCCCCAACACCTGCTGCACCAGCAATCAGGTGTGCATCGTGTTCATCACTAACATAGTTGCCTTTTGGATAGATCCATAGTACTGCTAAAAGTCCAGCTTTATGCGCTGAATGAACTATTTGCGCTGCTTCACGAAACATTACATGCTCATGTTCACTCCCAAGATATACCGTATAACCAACCCCTCTGATATTGACTCCACTACTATTTGCAAAATCAACAACATCCTGCACACCAAGCCACTGTTGTGAATAGGGATCTTTATCCGCATAAGGAATAAGATTTGTTTTTGCATTAAGCTTAACCAAATAAGGAATTTCTTTATAATCTCGGGCATAACGAGAGATAATCCCAAATTGCGTCGCAAATACACCAATATTTGCCTTAGAAGCAATCTTAAAAAGATGTTCTGGATCATTATCTTCTGTTGGAATATTCTCACCGTGAAAGTCATTGTTAAGATGTTCAACTTTCTGGTCACCGGCAAAAAGCATCAACCGCCCACTCCCATTTGTCACTTTATCAAAGTTCTCTCTAAAAAGTATCTCTTTAATCGGCGGTACATCCGCCGGTAAATAAATTGTGTTCATCATTTTCTCCTTATAAAAGATTCTGAAAAATTATAGTCCTTTTTAACCTCTTTTGTCTGTCAGCTAGTAAACATATTACATCCATCTATAGGGAGCAAATAGTGCCCACGCAATCGTACCTATACCTAGTAAAAAGACTACCAAAGCAGAACGAAAGGCAGATTTTCCACCACCAAACCAAAATGCATAAGTAGCTTTAAGGACATTATTACTACCCGCCGCAATCAAAATTGCTGAGATGATCTCATGCTGCG
>JALULO010000096.1 GCA_027056215.1 Campylobacterales bacterium
ATATTAATATAAAAAACAATAGGAGAAAATATGGGAAAATATGTAGAATTAACCAATGACAATTTCAAAGATACAATAGCAAAAGGCGTTACATTAGTAGACTTTTGGGCACCTTGGTGTGGACCTTGTCGTATGATCGCTCCAGTTATCGAAGAGTTGGCAGAGGATTTTGATGGAAAAGCAACAATCGCAAAAGTAAATACAGATGAAGAGCAAGATATCGCTATTCAGTACGGTATTCGTTCTATTCCAACACTTCTTTTCTTTAAAGATGGTGAAATGGTAGATCAAATGGTAGGAGCTGCTGGTAAACAAGTACTTGCAGACAAAATCGATTCATTACTGTCATAGTTTTGAAAATAGATGGGCAATAAAGCCCATCTAAATAGTGACACTATATGCTAAAAAGAAAAAAGGGGAGTTCTTTTTCCCTAACATATGTGTTCGCTTCCTTCTTCGGTGCTTTGATGGTCGCCGGTGCATTTGCTTACTATAACTATAAATTTTCAGAGTATAAATTTTTTGATTTCCAGAACCATATATTTTATATGCAAAAAGATATTTTTGTACCAAGGTCAGAAAAATATACTGTGTTGGTTTATAGCTCCAATATGCAAAAGAGTAAAGATATTTCCCAAAAGCTTATAAAAGATAATCCTATACTCGCAATTGATCTATATCAAAAGAGATTTAAAGGTGAAGATAGTATGATTCCAGTAACTAGCGGTATGAATACGCTTTTAGCCTTCATACAACGTTTTAATATCTATGAAATTCCATGTGCATTTGAGATCAAACGATTTAAAAAATCGATGTACAAACAAAACACTCAGATAGAAGTGATTAAATAAATAGGAGAGATGATGCTTGATTTAGCGATTATTGGTGGCGGGCCTGCTGGATTGACAGCAGGACTCTATGCAACAAGAGGTGGATTGAAAAATGTTGTGATGTTTGAAAAAGGTATGCCCGGTGGGCAAATCACACAAAGTAGTGAAATCGAAAACTATCCAGGTATCAAAGAAATGGTAACAGGGTTAGAACTCATGGAGCCTTGGCCTGAGCAATGTATGCGTTTTGGACTCAAACATGATATGGCAGAAGTAACGCGTGTAGTCAAAGAGGGTGAGAACTTTAAAGTGATACTTGCAGGGGGAAAAGAAGAGCTTGCAAAAAATGTTATCGTTTGTACAGGAAGTACACCTAAACGAGCCGGTTTTAAAGGTGAAGATGCATTTTTTGGTAAAGGTGTAAGTACTTGTGCTACGTGTGATGGATTTTTTTATAAAGACAAAGAAGTAGCCGTTTTAGGTGGCGGTGATACAGCTCTTGAAGAAGCACTCTATCTTGCAAATATATGTTCAAAAGTTTACGTAATTCATCGCAGAGAAGCCTTTCGTGCTGCACCAAGTACAACAGAAAAAGTGCGCAATCATCCAAAAATAGAACTTGTTTTAAATTCGGTTGTCAAAGAAGTATATGGTGATGCAATGGGTGTTAATGGGGTATTAACAGAAGATAAAGAGGGTAAAGAGAGAGATTTAAAAGTTCCCGGTATCTTTGTATTTGTTGGTATGAATGTCAACAATGATGTTTTAAAACAAGAAGATGAAAGTTTTTTATGTGATGTAACTGATTGGGGAGAAGTAGTCGTGGATTTAAGCATGAAAACTTCTGTTGAAGGTTTGTTTGCTGCTGGTGATATTCGTATAGAAGCACCAAAACAGGTTGTATGTGCCTCAGGTGATGGTGCAACTGCCGCATTGCAAGTGGTTGCAAGATCACATTAATACAATAAAAAGGAATATAAAAAATATGATAAATGTAGGTATACATGGTTCAACAGGCAGAGTAGGTGAGCTACTCATCAAAAATCTAAAAGGTGATGATCTTGCAAAAGCTGGAACATTGCACGCAATAGAAGAGTTTAATTTTACTGTTGATAAAGATACTTTGGTAACAAATGATACAAAAACATTGTTAGAAAATTCAGATGTTGTGATTGATTTTACACTTCCAAATGGTACAGAATCTTTGCTTGAAACGGCAATCAATGCATCTCCTACACCTTTGGTTATCGGAACAACAGGACTCAATAAACATCAATTTAATCTTTTGCAAGAAGCTTCAAAGTTTATGCCTATTTTGTATGCGACAAATATGTCTCTTGGCATTGCGATTTTAAATAAACTCGCTTTTTTAGCGAGTGAAGCACTGAGTGATTTTGATGCTGAAATCGTTGAGATGCATCATAGATATAAAAAAGATGCACCAAGTGGTACAGCAATCACACTAGCAGAACATGTGGCAGCAGCTAGAGGTTTAGAGCTTGATAAAGTAAGAGTCAGTGGTAGAGATGGCAATATCGGTGCGAGAAGTAAAGATGAGATAGCAGTGATGGCGCTTCGTGGTGGGGATATCGTAGGTCGACACACCGCAGGTTTTTACAATGATGGTGAGTATATAGAACTCAATCACACAGCAACTAGTCGTGATACGTTTGCCAAAGGGGCAATCAAAGCAGCCAAATGGTTGGTAAAACAAGAAAATGGTCTTTATAAAATAACAGATTGTTTGGGAATATAGGGGAAATTTTATGTGTGCAGTTGTAGGTATTTTTAATGTAAAAAATGCATCCAAAGTGGCATATTATGCACTTTTTGCTATGCAGCATCGTGGGCAAGAAGCCAGTGGAATAAGTTCTAGTGATGGGAAACATATCTATACGAAAAAGCGTAGAGGATTGGTAACGGATGTTTTTTCAGATGAAGATACATTTGATTTCTTAAAAGGTTCAAAAGCGATTGGACATAATCGTTATTCTACAGCAGGAAGCCACTCTATCGCAGATGCGCAGCCTATTGCTGCAAAATATCTATTGGGTGAGATAGCTATTGCGCATAATGGAAACTTGATAAACAAAGAGGAAGTAAGAGAAAAGTTAATCCAAGAAGGTGCGATTTTTCAATCTTATATGGATACGGAAAATATTATCCATTTGATTGCACGAAGTCAGAAAGACAATCTTCATGATCGTATCATCGAAGCACTTGATGAGATCAAAGGGGCGTATTGCCTTTTGATTCAAAGTCGGACTAAAATGTTTGCTATTCGTGATCGTTATGG
>JALULO010000097.1 GCA_027056215.1 Campylobacterales bacterium
TTGCCAAAGACATCAAAACTTCTTTGCGAATCGTCTCTTTTGCATTGCTCAGTTCAATATCTCCAAGGGCTAGTTGTCGTACTGTTACAGTAAGTGTTTGTGTACCGGCATTTCCTCCCATAGACGCTACAATCGGCATCAGCACCGCCAACGCTACATAAGCTTGAATCGTACTATCAAACAATTGAATCACAAAAGAGGCTAAAATAGCAGTAAAAAGATTAACCAATAACCAAATACCACGACTTTTTCCTGCTTCAAAAAAGTTTTCTTCCTCTTCCGCTTCATCATCAACACCGGCAAGGTTATAGATTTGTTCTGTAGCACTCTCTTGCATCACATCATAGATATCATCAGAGGTAATCCGTCCTACTAAGGTAAACTGATTATCAACAATAGGTACAACCGATAAATCATGTTCTTGAAAAAGTTTTGCCACATCATCAATATCATCTGTATCTTTGGCAAAAATCGGTTTAAAATCCTCTTCACGACCTTTTAAAACTTCTTTATACGTTTTATTAAAATCAAAAATCAAAATATCTTCTAAAGGAATATAAAACATCAACTTTCCAAATGTACCAAGTACATAAACTTGATGCACATTTTCAAGCTCACCTTCACTTTTTAATGCTCTTAAACGCTCAATAGAATCAACAATCTTTTCATCTACATTTGCACTGAAAAGCTCAGTTTGCATATGTGCACCGGCTTGATCTTCATCATAGCGTTTAAGCATCTTGATCTCTTCACGATCTTCTTTATCCATGGAAGAAAGAAGTTCAGCAGCCCTAGCTTTATCGATCTCTTCGATGTCTTGTATAAGATCGGTAGCATCATCACTTTCAAGCTCTTCTAAAACTTCAACAAGATCTTCACTTTCAAGTTCATCAAGTACCCCTTTAAGATACTTTTCGGGCAATTCAAGTGCAACATCGCCCAGATATTCATTTGGTATTTTTTGTAAATATTCATTAAATATATCAATATCATGTTTGGCAAGTTTTTGTAGTGCTTTGGAAAGATCTAAAGTTGAAATCTCAGTATGAGCAGGATCTTTTAAAAAAAGATCTATCGTTGAGAGATAAGAATCAATCTTTGCGTTTTTTCCCATCAAAAGTTCCTTTTTTTAGTAAATGATCCATTTTATCTCTACATACAGCTACACGTTTAAGAAATACTTGACGTTTTTTACCCTGTAAACGTTTTGTAAAAACAATTTTAAGATCTGGATTAATCCATTGATTATGAAAACTAAGCCCAAAGTGAAGATGTGGTCCTGTACTCATTCCTGTATTTCCAAGATACCCTATGATAGTCCCTTTTTTAACATTTTTACGTCTAAGTTCATTTCTAAATCGACTCAAATGTCCATATAACGTCTTATACCCCCCTGGATGCTGGATGACGATAGCATTACCATACCCTCCTTTGCGTCCCATAAAAATGATCTTTCCATCATATGCAGCGTGAATAGGTGTACCAATAGGAGCAGCATAATCTATACCATGGTGAGGTCGATAACGATGCAAAATAGGATGCCATCTTTTAAGTGTAAATTTTGAAGAAATACGTCTATATTTACAAGGAACCATAAAGGAAGAACTGTCATGTGTTTTACCCTGATCATCATAATACTGACCATCTTTTGCCAGAAACTCATAATAGGATTTTTTATGTGTTTTAATCAAAGCACAATGAACTTTTTGTGTACCGTAAAATTTTCCCATACGTATTTTTTTCGTATAAAAGGCAACTACTTTTGTACCTTTACGCAATTTTTCAAAAGAAACTGTTTTATGAAAAATCTGTTCAAGTTCCACAGCAAGTGGAAAATTTCCCGTTTTTGCCATAACATCTTGTGAAAAAGAGGAATTCATATCTAGTAACAATACACCTTTACTTGTTTGATAACGCACCGAATCGATACTTAATGTATAATGACCATCAGCTTCCCTATAGATATGAATCTGTAACTCTTCATTTAGCGGGATTAAAACCTGCTTGATGTTGTAATTTTCATCTCTTAAAATCTGATAAACCGTATTTCCGCGTATATCTGATGTAATCTTCTCATCTTCATCATCAAGATCATAATAAAGCTTTAAAGGTAGAAGATTTTCTTCCATAAAAGCTAAAAGAGTCTCACCCCTTTTCCAGACTTTATCTTCTACGATATTGTCATAAAGGGTATAAGACCATAGCGTTTGAAATGTCAAAAGAAGGAGTATATATATTTTTAAAACTTGCAAAAAAACTTTCCCAAAATAGTGTAATTGAACTGGATTATACAATATCAAGCTAAAACTTTTAACCCCTTTTTTGTATAATTGACAAAATTTGATAAAAGGTATTTCATGATTAAAAATATTATATTTTTTCTTGCTGCGTTTGCTTCTCTTTTAATGGCAGATTTCAACCCTGTCCCTTACAAAACAACATTACAGGAAGTTAAAAATAATACAGCGATTCTCAAAGATAATGATATTGCCAAAGGTGCAACTGGTATTGTATTGCATAAGTTTGATCAAAATCATCAAACCATCATAGCATTAGCAACGGTAATAGCAAAAAAGGAGGGGAAACTTACGATAAAATTTAGTAAATATAAGAACTTACATCAATCTGCACTTCCCGCTTATAAGATCCTTCCTAAAAAAGGAGATATCGTTATCTTAAACTATCTTTATAATAGGATGTTACCCATCACTCCCAACGAAGAAAGTTATAAACAAGTCACGACAAAATTTGCGGGATATGACTTGATTCATCCTGATATTTTTGCTTCAAAACTCTATATCGAACATGAACCAAAACCTACAAAAGAGGATTTTCGACAAAGTTGCCTCCAAAATGACAATGCATTGCTTTTATTTGCTATAGATAACAAAGGCTATTTTGTTGACTGTAACAGCTTTAAAGTACTCGATAGCATAGATCTCCCAACAGGAACACAAAAAGAAAAGCATCCATTTTATTCTCGTATTCCACAGATAAAAACACGCCTTGGAGGGATCATGGGTGGCGAAGATATCGGTGATTATAATCGCTATTACAAACATATGTTAGGGTTATA
>JALULO010000098.1 GCA_027056215.1 Campylobacterales bacterium
TTTAAAAAACAGTGTTATGCAAGAGTCATCTTATGATAGTGTTTTATATGATATTAGCTACTCTATATACCCTGAAGGATTACATGTTGTATTTTCTTCAAAAAATAAAATCAAAAATGAAAAACTAACTAGAGCGAGAGCACCTTTACCAGAAGGAGCATATGAAGGTATATATAGATTTTATCCAAAACAAAAAGTTCAAAATTTTACTGAACTGAAAATCCCCATTGATAGAAATTGTACAGAAAGTTTTTAGATACATAGGGTCAAAGCATAAATCTTTTCATATTCATCTTTGTGGGCTAAAAACCACTCTTTTGTATTGTTGTCTCTAAGATTTTTTAAAAAGTTTAGTGCATCACATATAAAAAATTGCATCAAATAATCCTTTTAAGTCAACCCCAATAACGCCACCAAAAGTACAGGTGGTGTGATAACAAGTCCCACTTTCATATACTCTCCCCAGCCAATTTTCACGCCTTTTTGTGCCAAGACATGCAGCCAAAGTAGGGTGGCTAATGATCCGATAGGTGTCATCTTTGGTCCTAGATTTGAGCCTAATATATTGGCATACACTAAAGCTTCATGTCCTGCATATCCCAAGTGATCTATAGCTATGTCCATGATCATGATCGTTGGCATATTGTTCATGATGGAACTCATGATAGCAGATAAAAAACCAGTTCCCACAACTGAAACAACCTCTCCTTGGTGGCTAAGATTCTCAATCCATAAGGCAACCATTTGTGTTAGTCCTGCATTTTTGAGTCCATATACAACGATATAAAGACCGATACTAAACCACACCACTTGCCAAGGGGCAGCTTTGATTGTCATGATAGGTTTGACAGCTTTATAGTGATTGGCAATCGCTAAAAAGATGAGTGCACCGCCTAAAGCAAACAAAGAGATAGGAAGATGATACAAATCTCCCACAAAATAACCTACCATCAAAAAACCTAAAAAGATCCAACTAAGTTTAAACATCGTCTGATTTTTGATAACAGATGAAGCTTCAGGTAACAGAGCCACATCTACTTTCAACGGGATATCTTTGCGAAAGTAAAACCATAAAACAGCGATAGAAGTGACGATACTCAGCAGATTTGGTAAAAGCATATGTTTGGCATACTCACTAAATCCGATATGAAAATAATCGGCCGTGACGATATTTGTCAGATTTGAGATCACAAGAGGATTGGAAGCACTATCACCGATAAACCCGCCCGCCATCAAAAAAGCAAAGATAGGCAATGGCTTCATCTTTAGATACTTCATCTTCGCCAAAAGTATGGGCGTAAGAATCAAAGCCGCCCCATCATTGGCAAAAAACGCCGCAACCAAAGCTCCTAAAAGAAGGATATAGACAAACATTTTGTTACCACTACCACCACTTAGTTTTGCCATCTTGATAGCCGCCCACTCAAAAAAGCCTATCTCATCAAGTACCATAGAAAGGATGATGATACCGATAAACGCCAAAGTAGCATCCCAAACGATATTTGTAACGGCGATAACATCGTTAAAACTCACCACCCCTAAAAGTAGAGCAATAATAGCTCCTATAACAGCAGTTGTTCCTATCTGTAACCCTTTTGGTTGCCAGATGATAAATAGTAATGTGATTAAAAATAGACTTGAAGCCAGTATCATGAGAATCCTTTTTATTGAATATAAGAAGTTTATCTAAAAATATATCAATATATCTTGATATATTAACTTTTTTCTGTTATACTGCAATTTTGATTTAATATTATAAAGAGTACATATGAAGATTGAGATACTAGGAAGTGGTTGTGCAAAATGCAAACAGTTAGAACATGTGGTTAAAGAAGCAGTTTCACAACATGGAAAGTTTGCTCAGATAGAAAAGGTTGATCAAATTGCTCAGATCATGGAATATGGTGTGATGAGTACGCCGGCACTTGTGATAGATGGTGAGGTTGTGAGTGTGGGTAAAGTATTAAGTGTTGATGATGTTTTAGCACTGATAAAGGAGTAGTTTGCAAGAGACTTTGATTGGCTTGTTACAGTCACATTCGTATCTATCGTTTTTGGGTGCATTTGGTGTGGGGAGTATCACGGCTGCCGCACCTTGTTCGATCGTATCTGTGCCACTTTTGGTAGGGAGTGCGGTTGCTTTAAATAATGATTTAACAGGGCGTAAAAAGGCACTTTATACCTATGCTTTTGCTACGATTTTTGCACTTGGTGTGATGGTTAGTTTTTCGATTTTAGGGTTTATCGTTGCTAAGTTTGGAGGATTTTTTTCTGTTGCCCCATTTTGGGCTTATATATTGGCTGCGATTTTAAGTATTTTAATCGGTTTATATGCTTGGGGTTTGTTTGGCTCTGTTGATAAATCGCGTATCATGCAGTATTTGATCGATTTTCGCTTATTGGGTGCTTTTTTGATCGGCATTGTTTTTGGATTGGTTAGTACACCATGTGCATCTGCTCCCCTGATTGCGATTATCACGGTTGCTGCAAGTAGTGGTTATATGCATGCGTATTTGTTGATATTAACTTTTGCATTGGGACATTCGTTGCTACTTTTGCTAGCTGGTGTTTCTATTGGATTTGCCCAAAGTATCACGACAAATGTGATGATTGGGCAGATAACGGAGTATATCAATAAAGCTTTTGCCTTGATGCTTTTGGGTATCGGTATCTATTTCGGCTATCAAGCTTATTTACAAATTTAGGAGAAAATATGAAATATTTAGTAGTTTTAGTGTTGTTATTTGGAGGTGCAAATCTTTTTGCAAAAGAGGGGCATCTGAAAGAGACATCTTTTAGTGAGGTCAAACCGCTTATCGGCAAAGGGAAGGTGATGTTTTTAGAAGTTGGTTCAGATATCTGCATCCCATGTCAAAAGATGGGAAAATTACTCTATCAAGTGAAACAGAAACATCCAAAATACCAAATATACTTTGTCAATGTGCGAAAAGGCAGAGAAGCGACAGAGCAGTTGAAAGTGATGATGATTCCAACGCAGATCATATTTGATACAAACGGTGATGAACTTTATCGTCATATTGGTTTGTTGAGTCAAGAAGAGGTTGATGGGCTTTTTAAAAAGTATAAATTTTAAGGATAAAGATGAACAAAAAGATTTTAGTCATGTGTACGGGTAATTCATGCAGAAGCATCATCGCTGAAGCATTGATAAATGCTAAACTAGAGGGATTTGAAGCCAAAAGTTGTGGTGTTGCTCCTAGTGGAAAAGTCAATGCAAATGCCAAAAAAGTTTTGTGTTCTCATGGTATATGGGATGAGGGATATCACTCTAAACATCTGGATAGCTTAGATGGTGAGGAGTTTGATTTGGTGGTAACGGTATGTGATCATGCCAAAGAGAGTTGTCCCATTTTTCCAAAGCCTGTGCCTAAGATTCATGAAGGTTTTGAAGATCCAGATGGCAAGGAGTATGAAGCATTTGAAGCAACTTACAAAGAGATAGAACAGAGATTATTGCCTCGTATTGAAGCGATATTTTCAGCAGATGTTACAAGACTTGGAAAAGATGACAATATCTGCTACTGTATCGGTGTGAGTAAAGGTGAGATCGAAGATGCGATTTTAAAAGGTGCAACAACTTTAAAGATGATCAAAGAGGTTACAAATGCCTGTACAGGTAGTTCATGTAAAGATACCAATCCACTTAAAAGATGTTGTTCAAAAGAGATCAATCAACTTATAAAATTAAAAGGAAATGATATGCAAAAAAATGTATTTAAAACAGGTGAAGGTGTAAAGATTCAATTTAGCGGTGCTGTGGCAAAACAACAGATAGTCAAGATGGTAGAGAATTGCGCAACAGGTCAATGTGAATGCATGAGTGATGATACAAAAAAGAAGATATCAAACATGCAAGTTGACGGTAAAGACGGCGATGTAAAGCTTCACTTAGATGGTGATGTAAGCAAAGAGGAGATTGAAGCAGCGCTTGCAAAATCAAAGGTTTTAAATAAGTCATAAATCATGGAAGATTTTTTAAAAACGATCGGTGCATTAAATGACGAAACACGCATCAAAATACTGTACTTTATAGATACGCATAAAAGAGTTTGTGTTTGTGATATAGAACAATCTTTTGATATGATACAATCTCGTATCTCAAGACACTTAAAGATCCTCAAAGATGCGGGATTTTTGAAAGTTGAAAGAGAGGGGAGGTGGGCGTATTATACGATTCGTTCTCCTCTTGACAGGTTTCGATTGCAAGCTGTTGATGAGATAAAGCATCTTGGCATTACATTGCCAGATTTTCAAAATAGATGTGACATTTAAAAAAAAGGGATATTGGTATGAATGAATTTTTTGCTTATGGTGAAAAAGTGCCCGGTTATGACGTGCGGGTTTTAAATGAAAGAGAAGCCAGAGCGGCTGCGGGGATACTTTTTATAGGTGCATTTTTGGGACTTACAAATGGTGTGATGTTGGGTACTGCCAAATTTTCAGAGTATTTTGTCACGTTTTTTATGATTGATTTTATCATCCGTGTGATTCAGCCTCGATATGCACCGTCACTTTTATTTGGGCGGTTTTTTGTCAGAAACCAAACTCCTGAGTACGTAGGTGCTGTACAAAAAAGATTTGCATGGGGTATCGGGGCAGTCATTGCTATACCGATGTTTTACTATCTAGTGATTCACTTTGAACCAAATCCCATCAAAGTACTTGTCTGTTTGATTTGTATGGGACTTTTGTTTTTTGAAGCAGCTTTTTCGATTTGTTTAGGGTGTAAATTATTTAATCTTTTTAGCAAACAGCAGGCTAGATATTGCCCTGGTGGCATCTGTGAAATCAAGCAAAAAGATCCTATCCAAACTTTTACGCCCATTCAAAAAGGTATATTTGCTATCACTGTTTTTGTGATGTTTTATGGGACATATGCTTACTTTACAAAGTTGCCAGATCGAACGGTTTTTGTAAAAAAGATGAAAAATTTGATGATGACTGATGCCGAAAAACAACATTTGGAAGAGCAAAAGATGGATGAAGAGTTTGACAATTTTTAAACTCTTCATGGTATAATATATAATTATAATTTAGGAGAAGAGTAGTGGTTAGAGATATTATAACATATCCGGATGAACGGATACACACCATAACACCGGATTTAAGAGAATTTGATGATTCATTGGTTGCTCTTATTGAAGATTTAAAAGATACTATAAATGCAAATAATCTTGAGGCACTTGCAGCAAATCAGATTGGTGTGCATAAAGCAGTAGTTGTTTTAAAAGAAGAAAATGGTGATTTTTTAGAGATCATTAATCCAAGAGAACTGAGTAAAAAAGAGAAGTTTATCTCAACTGAATCTACAACTTATTATCCAAATATTGAAACAGAAGTACCCAGATTTAAACGCTTGAAGGTTGTTTATCAGGACAGAACAGGTAAACAACATTTTATGACAGTTGAAGGCGAGAAGGCTGTACTTTTACAAAGAAAGATCGATTACTGTTTTGGTGCCACCTTGGCAAACAGGATAAGTCCAAAAGTAAGAGATGTTTTTGAAAAACAGGTAGCTGGAGCAAATGAAATAGAAGGTGCTTGTCCTATTGAACCACTGAAAAGAGATTATATAAAGTCTTTTATGAGTAAATTATTGTTCTTAGAATTTTTGACACTTTTTGTAAAACTCTTTAGCTTTTCAGCTTCTACGATGCAATCATTTTTAAATTTTGATACTTATGTCAGTATTGGTTTGCTTGTAATTTTGCCTCTTTATATCATTGTGGGATATAAAGAATCCAAAATCTATACAAATTGTAGTACGTGTCATTTTGGTTATGTGGTAGCGACATTCTTACAATATGCTTTGATGAGTATTGTTCTGTTCGTTGCAAGCAGGTATTTATTAAATATATGAGATTTGGAATTTTATTATAGATAAAGGGTTTTTATTGTAAAATTAACTAACCAGTTAATTAGTAAGGTATTCTATGGCAAAAAAAATTTACAAAAGAGATCCAGTTGCTTCAAAGCAACTTATCGTTGATAATGCAATAAAGTTATTTTCAAAAAAAGGATATGCAGGGGCATCCATGGATGAATTATCTTCCATGTGTCATCTTAACAAAGCAATGGTTTTTTACTATTTTAAAAATAAAAAAGGACTTTATGAAGCAGTTATGGAAGAAATTTTGCAAGAGATTTATTATACAGTTATAGAAGAAAATAAACTGCATGATAATCCGATGGATGAGTTGGAAGGATTTATCAAAACATATGCGTTATTTGCTTGTACGCATCCTTATTTGCCTGCACTGCTTCTTAAAGAATTAAGCGACAGTGGTGCAGTGATACCAGAATTGCTTTTCGCTTCTATGCGTAAATTATTTTCACTTTTTAGTGATATCTTGAAACGTGGCGAAGAGCAGGGTTGTTTTAAGGATGTGGTTCCTATGATACTTTATTTCATGGTACTTGGTACCCTCAATCTTTTAGTGACAACCAAGTCTTTACGTATCGAAGCTGCCAAGCTTGATGATATTGATGTCGATACGTGTGCAACGTGTGATATCGATGAAATTTCAGTATATCTTATTAAAAAAATAAAATTAATGTTAAAGGAGGATAGATGAGAAAGAGGTTATTTTTAGCATCTTTAACACTACCGTTGGTAGTTCACGCTACAACGATGTCAGAGTTGTTTGATGCACTCAAACAACAACCCCAAACCAAGCAGGATGAACTCCTGATTAAACAGTCTAATGCTGGATTAAAAAGTGTCCATGCAAAGCTATATCCACAGATTGGTGCATTTGCAAGTTATGACTATTTTAGTAGACCTACAGGCATGTTGCCTGTTCCACCAGACAGCATGTTTCCTATGATAAAAGATCATAATATCCCTCAGCCGTTTAGCAAAAATATTAGTCGTATTGGTGCAACCATCGGTATGCCATTATTTGTTAAATCAATTTTTACGTATGCTGATAAAAGCAAAAAAATACGTGCTTCTGCCAGAGTAAAAAAACGCATCAATCTTCTTCAAAACGAAGCAATCATTGTTGGTGCAAATGCTAATTTACGTTATTTAGATGCTATGAGAAGAGCGTTATTGAGTAAAAAAAGTTCACTTCTACAAACCAAATCTTTTATACAGATTAAAGTCAACAGTGGTAGAGCGGCAAAATCTGCACTTTTTAAAATCAATGATGGACTTTCTCAGGTTAATATTGCACTAAACAATATCGCTATAGGAAGAACAAAAGCGATAGAAACGATTGAAACTTTGACGCAAATCCATCTGCTTAAACCTGTTTCAATGCAAAAAAATAAAAAGTTGCAAACCTTAAGAATCGGTGCTCTTGAGCCTCTGCAAAAGAAGATAGAAGCTGATCACTTGGATGTTCAAGCCCAAAAAGAGAAACTTTATCCCTCTTTACTACTTAAAGGTAGCTACAATAAAAGCTTTGCAAATGCATATAACAATGACAAAAGTATTGATCAAGAGTATGGAAATATTGGTCTTGTTTTCAAAGTGCCAGTATTTGATAAAAGCCAATATGTGGAGATTGAGAAATCTAAACTTGCTTTAGAAAAAGAAAGTTTAGAGTTTTCCAAACAAGAAAACACACTTCGTGCAGAGGCAAAAGGACTCAAAGATTCGTTAAAACTACTAGATCAATCAACACTTTTGTATAAACATTCTATCGAAGATAAAAAACGGCTTTTAAAGATCGCAAAAGTAAGTTTTAAAGCTCAGAGAATGAGTACAGAAGATTATCTAAAATATGAAGATGATCTTGCGAATCAGCGTGCAAAACTTTATCAGTCAGAGGCACAAAAATGGCAAACACTGATGCAGCTTGCTGTTATATACACTAACAATATAGAGGAGATCGTAAAATGAAAAAAATAGTTAAAATAGTCATCATCTTAGGGGTTGTTGCACTGCTGATTATAGCGGGTGTAAAGATCATTAAAACAAAAAAAGCAGCAGCTGCTAAAATCCCAACTGCTAAGATATACCCAGTTATCACCAGAGCTTACATACCTAAGATGCAAGATGTGACACTGACGTTACCGTATCTAACACTTGTGGGCAATGATGCTGATATCATGGTTTCATCCAGAATAGCTGCTCGTGTGGAGAAAATCAAAACAAGCGGTCAAAAAGTCAAAAAAGGAGAGTTGATTGCGACACTTGATACGACAGATATTCGTGGAAATATACAAAGTGTAAAAAGTCAAATAAGAGCCGCTAAAATCGGACTTCAAAATTTGATCCAAACACATAAACGAACCAAAGAACTTTTAGCCGTACAGGGTGCATCTATCGAACAATCGCAAAAAGAGTCTACTATGATCGCATCAACTAGAGCTCAGTTAAATGCACTAGAACAAAAACTGCACACTCTCAACAATAACCTTAGCTATGCACAGATCAAAGCGGTGACAGATGGAGTGATCGCAAAAACATTTGTGACAGAAGGTTCAACTGCGATGCCAGGTAAACCTTTGTTGAAACTAAGTGCCCATGGAAAAAGCAATTATCTCTTAGTACGTGCGCCGGGTAATATAAAAGTTGAAGGGCTTCTTTTCAGAGGTAAAGTTTATGATGCGCAATCTCTTGGAAGTAGTTTTAATGGACTTTTAGAATACAAGGTTTATGTCGATGCAAATGATCTTACAAGCGGTGACCGTGTCGAAGCGAGTGTAGTGATTTACCATGGTGATGCTATCAAACTACCGTTTGATGCGGTTTTAAATCGTGATGGTAAAAGTTATGTCTTAAAGGTTGAGGGTAACAAAGCCACACCTGTGGAAGTGCATATCGTAGAAAGTGGACAAGAGGGGATAGTTATCAAAGAGAATTTGCAAGGACAAAAAATAGTGATTGCTAAACCTGATATTTTACTAAAACTTACCAGTGGCTATGCCCTCAGTATCAAGGAGTAGAGAATGTTTGAATTTTTTTATAAACGTCCTTATTTTCTTTATTCTCTGATAGCTGGTTTCTTTATCATGGGGATTATCGCATTGGTAACATTGCCAAAAAATCTTTTTCCAGATGCCAATCCTCCACAGGTGATAGTGATCACAAAAGTACCTGGAGCTACGGCGCAAGTAGCGGCCAATACCGTCTCAAAACCGATCGAGCAAGAGATTTCTCGTTTGGGTTTGGTTACAGATGTCAGTTCTATAAATGTAGCAAACTTTTCTATCGTTAAGGCGGAGTTTGGATACAAAAAGGGACTCAACGCAGCAGCTGTAGATGTAGCAAATGCACTTTCTATCGCTAAAGCAAAATTGCCACAAAGTGCTAATCCTGCTATCTATACGGCTGGAGATTTTACCCTACCTGTTGATGTTATCGCTTTGAGTCCAAAAAATAGTAGTCTCTCCTTAAGCGATATTCGGAAGATTGCAGATAGTTTTATAAAGCCAGATCTTTTAAGCCATCCGGAGATTGGAAATGTAGAAGTTTTTGGTGGCTTTAACAGTGCTATCAATATCACTGTTGATCCTTTTAAAGCTAAAAAGTATGGTATCAATTTTGAGACAATCACCAAAGCGTTAAAAACATTGAACCGAGATATGCCCATCGGTTTTGTTAAAGGTGACAATGATTTTTATACTGTGACATTTTACGGGGAAAAAGACAATATCCAAAAACTTAAACAATTGCCTATTTTACCCAATGTCAAACTAGGTGATTTTGCCGATGTCAGTTGGAGTTATAAAAAACGTACCAGCGGTTATATTGGAAATGGAAAAGATGCTATAGCCTTAGCGATACAAAGAGCACCTGGCGGCAGTGTACTAGATGTCAGTAAAGCAGCTAGAGCACAGATGAAAGTGCTTCAAGCCCAATATCCTAACATCAACTTTGAGATTTCTGATACACAAAGGGATTTGATCGAACAAGCCAATACAAATATGCTTGAAGCCCTCAGAGATGCTGTTATCTATACCTTACTTGTTATCATGATATTTTTGGGAAATTTCCGTGCTATTATCGCTGCTGGTATTTCTATACCAATGGTTTTCTTTTCGACTATGGCGATCATCTGGATGACTGGCGGAGAGTTAAATATCGTGATCTATACGGCGATTATCCTTGCCCTTGGTATGTTGACCGATGATGCTGTTGTTGTCTTAGAAAATATCGAAAGGCATCTCAATGAAGAGCATGAAAGTCTACAAACAGCTATCTACAAAGGTACAAAAGAGGTACTTAGTCCCGTATTTGCAGGAACGATTGCAACGATAGCGATTTTATTTCCACTGATGTTTGTGGGCGGATTTCCACAAAAGATATTTCAACCGCTCATCGAAACACTGATTATCGCGCTTTTGGTAAGTTATTTTCTCTCAGTTACGTTTATCCCTTTACTTTCTGCATGGCTCTATAAAAACGGTACAGGTAAGACAAAGATAGAAAAACTCTTTGATAAGTTTTATGAAAATACTATCGGCAGACTTGTGACACCATATGTCGGAATCATCAAATTTTCTAACGGTAAATGGTGGGCACTTCGCCGAATGCTTTTAACAGCGAGTGTTGTGCTCTTGCTGGTTGTGAGTATGAAAAACATCATGCCACTCATCGGTAAAGATGCTATGCCTCCGATGGATACAGGTATCATCAAAGCACAGGTAGGATTTAGTTCCAATGAAAGTGTAGAGAGTGCTGAGAAAAAGATCAAACCTTTCTTGATTTGGTTAGATAAACAACCTTGGGCAGAGAAAAGTTCTGTTGCTTTTGGAACAGAGGCAGGAGTGTTGAGTCTTGGAAGTGGAAATCTTCCGGCAGAAGCGACAATCACGATTAATGCAGTGAATCGTTTTGAGCGAAAAAAGAGTATTTGGCAACTTGAAGATATCATCAGAGAAAAACTTTCCCATCTTGAAGGTATCAAACGAAATGATGTATTTGATTTTGGTGCAACAGCACTCTCAAGTATCAAAGCGACACTGGATGTACGTCTGCAATCTCCTGTACCAGACGGTCTTTCCAAAGCTTCACATGAAGTAGCAGATGCTATCAAAGATGTCAAAGGATTAACCTCTATCTCTACAGGATGGGATAAAGATTTTACAGAAGTTGAACTCAAAATAGATGAAAATAAAGCACTTAGTTATGGTGTCACACCTTATCAGATTGCGATGCAACTGCCGATCAAAGGACAGATAGTAGGATTGAATGCAGACCTTTCATCTATGAATACCCAATATGTAAGACTCTATCTCAAAGGAAAGTTCTCACAAAATATAGAGACACTCAGACTCCTGCCAATCAGCACAAAATCTGGGGAGATACCATTGGCACAACTAGCAACTATCAAACGCCATCTAACATTTGCAAAACTCGAACGAGATAAAATGCTCTATGCTCTTGATGTGAACGGATACCGTGC
>JALULO010000099.1 GCA_027056215.1 Campylobacterales bacterium
TTTAGCCTTAGACATTTTTCAAATTCTTTTGCATATTTTTCTATCGTAAATGCTTTGTCATGACCGTTAATAATTTTTCTTGCATTATAGTAGTCAGTTTTTGAGTTGGTAATATAGTTTGAAAGTTCCATAGTTGTATCATCATGCATACTTTCCATATTACCCATCACAGAAAGAGCTATAGCTTGAGGATAGTATGTTTTTTCAAAATCTTCATCATTTAAGGTTAGATGTAGATGTGTACGAAGAGATGCAGATGTACAACTAAGTTCATACTTCCCGTGTGAACCTGCAAAACTCATAGTACAGAGTATTAAGTAGAGAGATATGGTTTTCATTTCACAAATACCTCAAAGTTTATACCACCAATAAAAGCGTTATGTCCACAATAATAATCACGACATTTACTATTTTCTGTTTTTGTTCTAATTCCTATTGACGTTGGATAAAATTCTATTACACAATTATTTTCAAGTATAGCTACTAATTTATCTACTTTCTGTTTTGCAATACCTTCAACTTCACACATATTACCGCTACTACCCATAGTCCATAAATCAAAATTATAGAATTTATTGTCAATTTTTTGTAACGTAAGAGTATCATATACATCTGTCATCTCATTAATAAAATGGGTTTTATGTTTATGTATATAACTTTCTGGAGGTATTTTTTGCAAATCTTTTTTGTCAATATATTTAGAGATTAATTGCTTTCCTTTAAAGTGTATCAATACTTTTTGTTTCTCAGCACTGCCATCTATTATCTCAACAGTATCGTTTTTTATAAGATACATACCGTTAGGACTTTTGCTATTTATTTTATCATAAAGTAAAGATTTTTCTTTTATCACTGACGCAAAAACAGATTTAATTGTATGCATACGAATAAGTGTATCACAGGAAGCAATCTTAGGGTATTTTTTATTTGCAACGTGCGATATCCTATGTACCTCTGTTATAAAACATAAATCATCATCTTCATATTTTTCATATGTTACAAAACGAGATAAGTGATGTTCTTCATTTATCTCATAAATATCAGTAAAGTGTCTAGCACCAGATTTGTATTCGGAAAGTACTATTTGATATTTGGGAATAATTTCATAGTTCGACAAAGTTATATTACTTCGTATATATTGGTTGTTTTCTGCAAAATAGATGTCATAATAGAGGTTGACTCCACTATATCCTGACATAGTTGCTATAGCAATATCGTCTATATTATCAAAATTAAAATCATCTACTTTATAGTTTATTTTTTCTGTATATATCGTAGGCTGAATATCACTATCGGAAGGAGAATTACTAAGACTTAGCATCTTTTCCTTCTTACCTTTAAAATTTAAATATAATGTTTTATTCTCATTATATATTTCTGCTTCATAAGGAGTGTTTTTGTTTATATATATTCTTTGCTTTTCGATGTTCTCATTAGCACTTAAGGAAACTGAGAATAGAAAAAAACTTATATAGATATAATATTTCATTTTAATATTACTTCTTAATTTCTATACGTTTTAAGACTACCTTAGGTATCTTCTTTTGTAAACCTTTTTGACACATCTGCTCTATGTAAGTAGTGTAGGCTTTCATGGCTTTTTGTTTTTCTCCTAAAGCCCAGTAGGCATCACCAAGGTTATAGTAGGCTACGGTGCGGTTGGGGAACTTTTGGATGATCTTTTTTAGCAAATAAGCAGCTTCTTCATTAGCGCCTGCCTTTTGGAGGTAATAGGCGATGTTGTTGTATGTGGTGAGGGTTTTTGGGGTGATATTTGATTTGTTTCCAAAAATTAAATCAATGGATGTATTATTAATTCTATAATATTTATAATACCATCTTGCTCTATCCCGATATGAGTGAACAAGAATATCGTTATATATTTTTACATTGCACAACTCTTCTTTGGACATGTAATTATTATATATGTCTTTTTGTTTACTATACAAAAGAATGCCACATTGATTAACCATTCCATTGGTATACACAAATAAATATTTTTGTTTTTTATAGTTAATGATTTTACACTGTTCACCATCTAACATTTTATAGATATCAGCATCAATTTTTATTTTATTTCCACTATCTAATATGCAATTGTTAGTCTGTGAAAAAACAAAAGAACAACAGAAAATAAAAAAGGACGTAATAAGTTGAAATCTCATTATTTTAATCTCCATTCATGCAAAATCATATTAAAAATACGCTCTCTATCTGCCAACCCGTTGTGCCCTCCATTGACAGCCAAAGTAATGAGCTTAACATTTTTTTTATCGTGATCAATTAATGTGTTTATATCCCCTTTGGCATTATATTTTTTATGAATTGCACCTTTGTGCCTCCAATACCAACAAGACACATCTATAGCATACTCCATGGTATTACCAACTTTTTCAGGATGTTGCACAAAGTCAATACCTTTGTAACGGGCATAAGCTTTATAGTTATTTTTCCACGTTAGTTGCAATAAACCTCGTCCTCGATATTTTCTCCCATCGCCGTAATGTGTATTTCCATTTTTTTGCGCATCCCTATGTATTCCTGGCTCGTAATTGTGCCCAGATCCATACTCAAGCGTTGTATCAAAGTGTGCACTTTCATGTATAATCTGTGCTAAAAAATGAGCAATATGATAACAAGATTTGTCAATGTTATAGTGATGCATTTTTTGATTTAAAATTTTTATAAATTTCTCTTTATCAAAATTATGTATCTTGGTATATGTTCTAAATTCATCTTTGTATATTTTACTTCTTGAGCCCACACCCATAAACCAAGTGCCATGCTTCCCTGTTAGTTTATTCAATAATTCAACAGTAATCGTACACTTCCCGCACCCTGCCTTGGCATCCTGCCTCCCCGTACTCGTCTCATCAGGCACAGGTTTTCTGTGTGGCTTGGGCTTTGGTTTGGTATGGGGCTGTGTAGGGTTGGGGCTTGGTTTTGGTTTTGCTTCTGGTGCTATGGGGTCGTGTGTGGGTGGTTTGGGTTTTGGAAGATGCGCAGGGTGCATTTTACCTCGTGTCTCTTCACTTACAAAAATACCTGTGAAGAAATGCTCCACACCTGT
>JALULO010000100.1 GCA_027056215.1 Campylobacterales bacterium
GGCAAGCCAAGAGAATTAAGCATATCCATGATGCCAAGAGAAGCACACTCAACTCTGTTTTGAATGTTTAGTTTAGAAAGATTTTCTAGTGCCTCTTTTGTTTCAACAGAGATGTGCAAGGCAATATTATGATCTAAAATATCCAATACTTTTTGTACATCTTTGGGTGTTCGTATCTTTGCTACACGAATGGAATCTGGTTTGAGTGGATTTAATAGTTTGATCTCCTCAGCTCCACCTTCATCGATAGGGTTTACTCTGACAATGATGCGTGAATAACTTTTTTGAAGATGTGAAAGAAAGAGAGCTGTCAACAGTAAGGCTCTTTTTTTCATACTCTGGGCTACACCATCTTCAAGGTTGATAACGACGATATCAGCATCGAGTTGATCGATACTATTGAGATGTTTGAGTTTTAAAGGGTTTAACATCATCGCAGATCTTGGGTCTTTGATATCTATTTTAACTCTTTTGGATGGAATGATATGTGTTTTTAGTTTATCATCACTCATAGTTTCAAAAGGGGTAATATCTTCAAAAATCATAATAACTCTTTTTTGTGAAAATTATTTGGTATAATACTACCATAAAGGATGAAAATTGGATAGAGTATTTCAAAGTGTAGATGCGTATTTAAAAGATTTAGAAGCAGAAATGCTACGGATTGTGGATGATCAAAGTATTCCGTTGGCAGAAAAGAACAGGTTGATGGAGCCTATAGCGGATACAAAAAAAGTGTTAGTGCGAACTAAATCGGCACTTTTAGAAATAAAAAATAAAGAGTATGTTGCAGGTTGTGGCATGCATAAAATACGTTAAAAGAGAGAAAAGATGACACCAAAAGAGATGCTAACAGAGATGTTTTATCTACAACAAAAGTTAAATGATGAAACCAATGGTGGGGGATGGGAAAAGGGATACAATAAACATGGACGTATCATCAACTGGAGACGTTGTGTATATATGGAGTGTGCGGAGCTTATTGACAGTTTTAACTGGAAGCATTGGAAAGATATCAATCTCTCTCCCGACTGGGATAATGTTACGATAGAGTTGGTTGATATTTGGCATTTTGTGATGAGTCTTGGATTGGAATATTATAAAAATGAAAAATTGGGAGATATTGAGCAGATTGTAAATGCAATCATGGACTCTTCGTATATCAATGCATTTTGTCTGGAAACACAGATACCTGAGGATGAAGACTCTTTGTTGATTGTGAGTGTTATTGAGCATTTTATGAAAGATGCATTAGATGAAAAACCATTTTACAAACTCAGTGACGATTTTCTTGAAACAGCATTGCAATGTGGTCTAAATATCGATGTTTTATACAAATATTACATCGCAAAAAATGTACTTAATAAATTTCGTCAGGATAACGGATACAAAGAGGGTTCTTATAAAAAAAGTTGGAACGGAAAAGAAGACAATGTTGTACTTATGGAAATATTAGAAGATAAACCGATGGGTATAGACGAACTATATGCCGTTTTACAAGTAGCGTATAAAAAAGTACTATGACCGTAAAATCAATCATCAAAAAAAGTCTTCAAGATTTTAAATCACCTATCTTTATAGGGCTCTCATTATTGCCTTTTTTGGTGATTTTGGTGTTGTTTGGATATGGGTATTTCCATTTTGGTGGAGATATGTTGATAGATGTTCAAAATAGCTTTGATCATGGGGAGGTTCCTTTTATCGATCCAAAAGTACATCCTTGGCTCACTTCAATACTCTCCTTTTCTTTGTTTAAATGGCTTTTTACACTGCTATTTTATCTTTTTGGTGTGGTAGCGATGATACTTTTTTCAGTAGTGATTGCGGGTATTGTGATTGGTTTTTTTACGCCAATGATTGTAAAAATCATTCGTAAAAAACATTATCCAAACTTTGTTTTGAGTAATGAAAACTTCACATTCATGGCATCACTACCTTACTTTGTAAAAATTATTTTTATTTTCTTGATTCTTGGATTAATTGCTCTGCCATTTATGTTTATTCCTGCCGTTAACTTTATAGCTATTGGTTTGCCTTTTTATTATCTGTTTCACAGTTTTTTGGTACTAGATGTTGGATCAAATATTGTCAGTAAACAAGAGTATAAGGTGATTATTAAAAAATACAAAGCCTTGTTTCGTAGTACGACATTGACACTGTATGGCATCTCACTTGTTCCTGTTTTGGGTGTTTTTATGCAAGTGTTTTATGTGATTGTGATAGCCCATGAATTTTTTCAAAAAGCGATTCAGGAGAGAGTATGAGAATCATATTGTTGGTCTTCTTTCTCATCTCTTTTTGTGATGCAAAAGGTTTAGACTTTCGACAGATTTTGACCCTTAAAACCGTAAAAAATATTGCATTACAATATCCTACCAAAAGTGGCAAAACTTTAGAGCATACAGCGATGGCGATTTGTATGGCAGAAACCTATGGAGGGAAAGTAAAGTGGGGTGATAAACAGTTGCTTAAGAGTGGTATCAAAAAAGCTTCTTATGGGGTCATGCAAGTTAGATTGCAAACAGCTAGGTTTGTTGCCAAGGCTTACAATCTGTATGATGTGAAACTTATGAGCGATACACAGTTAATCACAAAGATGATGCATCAAAGTGCTTTTAATGCCAAGATTGCGGTTTTATATCTTGTTTGGTTGCATGATCATTCGCATAGTTACTTTGAAGCGGTAAGTCGTTATAACGGGGGTCATGCAAATCACCCTTATTACAATAAAGTACAAAAATATCTAAAGATGATATCCCGTTATCATTTGTAGTCTAAAAATTACCACCCTTTACTTCTAATAACAGAAGATTTTGACACATTGTGATGTATTCCATGATTACATTTTGTACTTGTAGTGATGGATAAATATTGAGTACAATTTGATTACCAAAAACTTTATAGATCATCGCTTTCATCTGAATCTTTTCAGCGTGTTGACTGACACCTGTTAAGCTAAAAGAGGCTGTAAAAGTTTTTGCATGAAGTCCTTTGATCTGTATCTCTTCTATTTTATTAAGTTGTGTAGTGAAAAGAATGGAGTTTTTCGAAATATCTGCTATTAAACCTTCGATGAATAATTCATCTTCATATTCAAGTGTCGCTTGGAGCGGTCTGTGTGGTGTAATTCTAATGTTTTTTCTATGTACTGGTGAATTGTCTAAAAATTTGATATTTCCCATATCAATGGTACTTTTTTGATAGTCAATATTTAAGATATCAGCTTGTAAAATATCTGGTATCATTTCATGTTCAAGATATACATACTCTTGTTTGCGCATAAATGGGAGATATTCTTTTTGTGAATGAACAACAAAATAGTCATCTTTGACATCAACGATTTTAACTTTATTTAAAAGGGGCATCTCTTTGTAGAAACCGTATGCATTAAGTTCTGGAAATTGGTTAAAGATGTGTTGAAGATTTTGGAAACTTCCATTGTGACTATATTCAAAATGGCTTGTTCCATAATAGATATCTATAGATTTTGCAAGTTTTGATTTCATGAAAAATGTATGTACTCTTGATAAAAGTGTGCTTACATTGTCTTCTGGTTCAAAGTCCGTTACACCGATGTTCTTGATATGTACGCTGTATTTTATTTTGATACTCATAAACATATTTTTAAGTGTGCTTACCACGGTATGAATCTTATTCTCATGGATAAAGAGAAGGTAGCTATTTCCTGTTTCATATACAATAGGTGTAAAATTGAGATAGGAATATATAAAGCTAAATATCTTTTGATGTTTTTGTGCCTCTTTCGGATCAAATTTTAGTTCAAATTTCACAACACACAAAGGTGAAGAAAAATCCATTGAGCGTTGTAGTTGTGATTGAAAAAAAGCTTGGTTTACAGTATTGTTGATAATTAAACTTTGATTTGTCATGAGATTACTTTCTTTTAACTTGTTATTTAGATATAATTTCGACATTTTAGAAAAAAGTTTTATAGGGAAATGAATGAAAAAAAAGTTTTTTGCTGATTTGGGTGAAGTTTATCAACTGATAAAAACAAAACAAGAGCGTTTGCATGATTTTTATACGATTTTATCAGATCAAGACGATAGGGATAAAGCATATTTTATCAATACGTTTTTAGAAAAAATAGGTTTAAAAGTTGATTCTCAAAATCAAATGGCAGCGATAACGAGATTGGTTTCTCTTCGTGATGATGCACTATTGCAAGTTTTTAAAAAGGCAGGATTTAGCGAAGAAGAGATTATCGAGAAAAAAGAACAGGCATATTTATGGGTAGCAAAATATCATCTACAAATGCACAAAGAACTTATAGAAACGATTGAAGAAAAAGAGCTTTTAACGCCATTTTACAGAGAAGTGTTTAGAGGTGTTCATGAAGTAGGTGAAGTATTTAGTGGTTGGCAATCAAGTTGGACAGCACATATCATAGATAGTGTCAATCGTGAACTCTATCGTATGTTTAATGGTGATGAAGAGAAGATCTTTGAAATGTTACATGAAAAAGATTTGTTTGATAAAGGACATGATGGGGAAAAAGGAGATCGCTCTTACTCTGTGCTTGTCGCACAAGAGGATGGCAGTTTTATTTCTCTTCCTTATAGTGAAGCGTTTGCAAAAGAGGTGACAGAAGCATTGCTCGCTCTTGCGAACTTTAAAAATAGACTCCTAAAACTCGAAGATGACGTGTTTGGTGAGAAAGAAGCCCATGTTGATTATCTACAAGCGATTATAGAAGCCTTGGCTGAAAGAGATACAAGTAAGCTTATACCAAAGTGGGCAGATGTCGATAGAAAGTGGATGAAGATTACAGCTCCTTTACAGATCGGACATCCTTTGGAATACTATGAAGACCATTATAAAAAAGCAGTAGCTTTAGAGTGGGATTTGCGGATAGTCAATCCTAAAAATAGTGCAGGAGATGTAAAAGAGAAGATAAAAAGTATGTATGAAACTGTTTTTCAAGAGCTATCAAAGGTTAGTTCAAATGCACAAAGTATCTATGAAACATCGCTTAAAAGTGCACAAAAAGTACAACTTTATCTAGGCAGACCGGCACTCTATTATGGGGCTGAATTTTGTGGACTCTTTTCTGCACAAGTTGTGCCAAATGATGAAATCGTTACCAAAGAAGAGGGTAAGAAGATCTTTGCATTTGCAGACAATGTACTTGAAGCTACACGTGCAAAACCTTTTATGAAAATTCAAAAAGAGATCTTTGGTGAGGATTTTTTGAATCAAAGCAGAGAAGTGGTTTTTAGACAAGAGGAGATTTGGTACGAGATTTACAATATCACAACAATCGGTCATGAATATGGACATATCCTTTGGATAGACGATGATACAGAAAGTGTGATGAATACAACTGGAAACTTTAAAAATATCGAAGAGTTTAAAGCTACAACAGGTGGATTATGTGCATTTTTTCTCCATGAAAGACCATCCTTAAAAGAGCATATTTTAAATGATATCATAAGACGGGCTGTTGGACTTATCGCGTGGAAAGAGACGGGAGAAGTTGAACCATACTATTGTGAGGGGTTGATCCATCTAAATGGTCTTTTTGAAACGGGTGTGTTAAAGTTTCAAGATAGCTTGAAAATCGATATGAGCGATGAAGCTTATGAGCGTATCAAAGCGTGGTATATCCAGACTTATAAAAGTTTGGCAACACACTATCTGCAAAAGAAAGATGCAAGTGAGTTTTTATATCGATATGCCCAAAAAGAGGATAAATACTTTATGCCATTAAGAGATGATGTAAAATATTTTGTCAATTATTATTGGAATTTGCATCAAGATATCGGTCAAGTCGTGGATGATGAAAGTTCAAAAGAGGATTGGCTGCTATAAGGGCACTTGCATCGTTGAACAGTGGATTGAACCACCTTCTTCAATCAATCTGAGTGCATTGATGGGAATAATCTCTTTTTTTGGAAAGAGTGTTTTAAATAAAGAGATCATCTCTTGATCTTTCTCATCTTTGTAGATGGGTAAAAGAACGACATGATTTGCTATTAGAAAATTTGCATAAGTTGCGGGCAATCTTTGATTGTTTTTATATTTTGCATCAGGTAAGGGCAGGGGGATGAGTGTATAAGGTTTTCCCTCAAAGGTTTGAAAGCTTTTAAGCTCTTCATACATCTTTTGAAGTGGTTTAAAATGTGGATCACTTCGGTCTTCACATGAAACATAGGTGATTGTGTAAGGATCTACAAATCTAGCCAGTGTATCGATGTGGGCATCTGTATCATCTCCTATAAGTTCTCCATCGTGCAACCAGAGTATACGTTTTATGCCTAGTTGTGATTGTAGTTTTTCTTCAATTTGTGCTTTTGAAAGATGGGGGTTTCGATTTGGATTTAGTAAGCATTTTGTTGTGGTTAAAAGTGTTCCATATCCATCTGTTTCGATTGAACCACCTTCTAAGATGAACTCTTCATGTTGTAATGGAGATAGTCCAAAGTGCCAGTTTTTGTGTAAATAGTGACTGACTTGGTTATCCTTTTTTGCTGCAAATTTTCCACCCCAGCCATTGAACTGAAAGTCAAGTAAAACACGCTTGTTGTCATGATATACGGATATAGGACCAAAATCTCTGATCCAAGTATCATTTGTGTCTAGTTGGACAAAAGAGATTTTGTCATGGTAGCAAAACATATTTTTTACTGCTTCTCTATCGTCACAGACAAGGATTAGTTTTTGTTTAAAGCAGATTGAACTAGCTATTCGAAGAAAAACTGATTGGGCACTTTGAAGATCATCCGACCAGTCACTATTTTGATGTGGAAATACCATCAAAATACTATCTTGTTCTTCCCATTCCGCCGGAAACCTAATCATAGCTCATGTAGTTCCATAGTGATCTCAATCAAGGCTGCGATATCTTTGATGCGTTCTCCTTTGTAAAGCAAAACTTCATTGTTTTGTATAACCTTTTGATGAAACATTTCGATCGTTTCAGCACTTGGGCATTGGTTAGCTCCACCAAAAGATTTACAAGCATAAACAGCCCAGCTTCGTGCAACTTGCATAGCCTCTTTAAATTTATTTGGTGTGATGTTTTTATTGCCATTTAGTGTTGCAACCATACCGGCACAAAATGCATCTCCAGCTCCAGTTGAATCTATAAATTTTTCTCCCAAATCCACAGGTCTTGCCATGAAAATAGTATCTTGATGTTCTTTTAAAATACCCAATGCGCCAAATTTATCAAGTGTGATAATGGCAGATATATTGAGATTTTGTATGGTATTGATGATTGACTCAAGAGATGGAAGGGATTCATCTGTTTGAAAAAACTGTTTTATTTCGTAGATGTTAAGTTGTAAAATATCGATAAAAGATAAATAATCACGCCAGAAAGAAAAGCCATGGTCTATTTGTGCTGCGCCAAAGTTAGCATAAATGAGGGCATTTTTATCTTTAAAATACTTGATTGCAAAGAGTGTGCTAAGATCTTCAGCATTGTTGCTAAGAGTGGGTTTGTCATTGTGAATATGTCCTATGATAATAGCACCAATATTTTCAACCTCTTTAACTCTTCTTGCTACAAATGAACGAAAGATATTTTTTGTATTTTGATCATATGTTAGGATGGTTCGATGCGTACCCTCAACTATGATCGTTGATCTTGGTGTTTGTACATCCTTGATAAAAAAATCTTTTTTATTGATAAAGTTATGTATCTTAGCATCATCTGCTGTGAGAGCAGACGCAACTGCTTCTTGTATTTGGTGTCCGGCATGATCCTCACCGGCAAATAAAATAGGGTAAACACGTTCTCCAACATGTAAAAGTCGCAACGTATAGTTTACACCACTTCCACCATAAAGCTCTTCTATGTTTACACTATTTTTACTACCATGGACAATCTCTTGATCACTTGTAATAATATACTCAAGATTTGCACCACCGATAACGACGATATTTTTGTTTTGCATTTTTTTTCCTGATATGCATTATAGCTTATATCGTCTATATTCAAAAAATATGTTAAAATAAACACTTTTAAACAAGGAGTATATGAGATGGAAGCAAAGATATTTTTTGGGGATGTGGAAGTTGGTAAAACGAAGATTTCGGAGATTTACAATCCTTACAACAACAAACTGGTTTCGCAATATCCGGTATGTGATGCAAGTGATGCGAAAGAAGCATTGAAAATCGCACAAAAAGCATTTGTTGACAATAAAAGCATCCCTCTAAGCCAACGTATTTTATGGCTTGAAGATGTAATTGAAGGATTAAAGAAAAATCAAGAAGATATTGCCAAAACGATTACAGATGAAGTGGGTAAACCCATCTCCTCTTCGAGAGTTGAAGTGCAAAGATGTATCGAAACCCTTTGTCTAAGTATCTCGGCTGCGATAGAACATCATGGTGAAACTTACAACTCTGATGCCATGCCAAGTGGACGAAAAACGTTGAGCTTTTTTAAACGAGTGCCTGTAGGTGTTGCCGTTTTGATTACGCCGTTTAATTTTCCCTTAAATCTCATTGCTCATAAATTAGGTCCAGCCCTTATAAGCGGCAATGCCGTAGTATTAAAACCAACACCTGAAGCGCCTCTGACTGCTTATAAATTTGCAAAGCTTTTCATCGAAAGTAAACACCGTTGCCCCAACGCTTTAAGTGTGGTTTATGGTGATGCTGAGGTAGGAAGTAGTTTGGTGCAAAGTGCTATCCCTAGAGTGATAAGTTTTACAGGAAGTGTTCCTGTTGGAAAAATCATCATGCAACAAGCAGGGATCAAAAAAGTATCTTTGGAACTTGGAGGAAATGCTGCAACTTTTATCGATGAAAGTGCAGATTTGGAGGTAGCTGCAAAAAAATGCGCTATTGGTGCTTTTGCAAATTCAGGGCAGGTCTGTATCTCGTTGCAAAGAATTTATGTACATGAAAGTGTTGCGGATAGTTTTGCCACATTGCTTGCACGAGAAGCAAAAGAGTTGGTTGTCGGAGACCCTTATGAAGAAGAGACTTTTATGGGACCTTTGATCCATGAAGAAGCTGCACTTCGTGCACAAAATTGGGTTCAAAGTGCGATTGATGAAGGGGCAGAGTTATTAATTGGCGGGAAAAGAGATGGAAAAATATTTTCTCCAACTGTTATGAACAATGTCACAGATACGATGAATATCATTTGTGAAGAAGTTTTTGCACCTATTGTAAGTATTGTAAAAGTTCAGGATTTTGATGAAGCATTGGCAAAAATTAATAATTCTCCATATGGTTTGCAATATTCTATATTTACCAACAATCTTCAAAGTACCCAGCGAGCGATAGAAGAGTTTGAGTGTGGTGGTGTAGTGATAAATGACATACCTACAATGCGTTTTGACATCCAACCCTATGGTGGTAGCAAATTGAGTGGCATAGGTAAAGAAGGACCAAAATATGCACTTGAAGAGTTTACAGAGATTAAATCAATTGTGATTTGTTAATCTCTTATTTTGAGACAATAGGTATTTCTTGTTTCATCTCTTCACTAAAACAAACTACACGATTTCGTCCTTGTTCTTTTGCCTGATAGAGTGCAAGATCTGCTCTTTTGAAAAGTGATTTTGGATGATCATTTTTATAAAGTGTTGTAACACCTAGACTAATTGTAATATGTGGAATATCTTTACGATGGAATGTTTCTACATCTTTACATAGTCTTAGTGCTTTTTTATGTGTATCTTCTAAAGTGGTGTGGCGAAGTATTAACATGAATTCTTCACCTCCCCATCGGCCAAAAATATCTCCCTCTCTGATACCACTTTTTATCAGAGTAGCGAGTGCTTTCAAAACTTCATCTCCTGCGTCATGTCCATATTTGTCATTTACTTTTTTGAAGTGATCGATATCAAACATAATAATACCCACAGCTTCTTTCCTTCGACCAGAAAATTGACACAATTTATGCAAAACTTCATCGATTTTTTGACGGTTATAAATATCTGTTAAGCGATCATGATGCGCTTTATATTTAAGAACGCGTTGTTGTATTAAAATATCAGTGATATCATTAAAAGAGATAATAGAATCACCATTTTTAGCATATTGGGTTATGTTTACTTGAAAAGCTTTTGCCAACATGTCTTTACCTATCATATTAACAACTCTTTGTTTAGAGGGGAGATTTTGCATGTATGTAATCCAACTTGTATCCTTAGGCACACGATTTAAGTAAAAATAGTCTTTATGTTCAAGGAAAAAGTTACAAATACATTGACAATTATCGATCATATCTTTAAAAGATGAAAAGCCAAAAAAATCAAGTACTTTTTGATTGGCGTCAACCATTTCATTGCCATTTGTGATGACGATCATATTATTTTGAGCATCAAGGATAGTTTTTAATTGTATATTGGCAAGTGAAAGTTTTTTATTTTGTTTTTTTATCTTTTGTTTAAAAGTTTTCCCTTTTATATAGCGTGCAAAAAACAATATGGTCATCATACCGAGGCTTAAAAAAGCGATCCAAAAGTTATATGTGATTTGATTGATATATTTACCATTAGATAAAGTGACCACATAGGCACTGAGTTTATGCGTAACAGGATTAAACACAGGAATAAATGTTTTGATATATCTTTTATTATTGATAGATTGTGTTAATGAAAAACTATGTTTTTCGTTTTGTTTATAATGGTTGTGGAAATTTTTGTCATACTGAAACAAAAAATTGTTGTTTATATATCTCTTGTCTATGACAAAATCAGGATCAATTGTATTGGTTAAATATGGATTTGATTTTGTTGAAAGAAGGGCTTTTTTTGCAATAATAAATTGTGTATCTATGAAACCACTATTGAGGTAGGCTGTTATGGTATGTATTGAAAATGAAAGCTCTACACTGCCGAGATACTCTTTTTTATCGATAAGTGGAAACACAAATCTATAGCCATCATTTGCTACACCTTCTTCAAATCCGGAAATTTTTTGATGTTTTTGATTGACATAAACAACAGTTTTACGAAAAGAGGAGAGGTCATCACCATATTTCTGAGGTGCGTGCATACGTAAAAAACTATGATTATTGGGAAGATGAAAATGTACCTGTTTAAAGCCATATTTTTTCAGTTTCATATAATCTGAGGAGAGTAAATTATAAAGTTTTTTACGGTATGGATTTTGTTGTTGTGGCGAGGTGTTAATAACATGTTTCATAATTTGTTTGATATCTTTTTTATCAAGCAGTGTATCAAAAGCGATAAGTGCTTTATCCTGAAAAGAGTGATATACAACATTATATTCTGCATCAAAAGAGTTGGTGATATCTGCTAAATAATCTTTAATACGACTTTGTTTATCCCAAGAAAGAATCGCAAATAAAAGTAATTCAATGATAAATAATGATAAAAAAAGCATCTTATAATGCAAAA
>JALULO010000101.1 GCA_027056215.1 Campylobacterales bacterium
AATCCGGGTGTCGCCTCCACATCTTATTTTTTATTGTCGGGAGATGGCAGAGCGGTTGAATGCACTGGTCTTGAAAACCAGCGAGGGTCATACCTCCGGGAGTTCGAATCTCCCTCTCCCGGCCACCAAATCAAAAAAATTAGATATTTTCAAATATAGATTATAACCCCAGAGAGGGAGTTCGAACGGTCAGAGTTCGGTGCATCGAAGCAAAACCCCGCAGGAGCGAAGTGACGAGGACAATCTCCCTCTCCCGGCCACTACTTCAAAAATATTCAATATTACAAAAACACTAACAACTCATGAGAGGGAGTTCGAACGAAAAGAGTTCGGTGCAGCAAAGCGAAACCCCATTTAGCAAGTAAGATTTGAATCATGATTGTATATGTACATAAGCAATTACAAAGTAAAAAAACTCTAATATTGTAAATGGTTATAAACATTTACAAAAAGGCTTTTTATGTTAGATACAATCAGAAAATACCAAACTAGGTTGCAGAAGTCTTTTGATATTACATATAGAAGATACCTCTATAACACCATAAACTTTGATGATAAGATGATCGCTGTTTTTGGAGCTAGGGGCGTGGGTAAAACCACACTGCTGTTTCAGTATCTGCGTGAATTACAAGAGCAAGGGAATAATGCTCTTTATATCTCACTTGACTATCCTTTTTTGAGTGGTGTAGACTTGATTGAATTGGTTGAGACGTTTGTAGAGAGCGGAGGAGAATTTCTGCTACTGGATGAGGTACACCGTTATGAAGAGTTCGCCTCTTATCTGAAAACAATCTATGATCTTTTTGATATTAAAGTTATTTTTACCGGTAGCAGTGCAACCTCTATACTCAATGCCAAGAGTGATTTAAGTAGAAGGGTCACACTCTATAATCTCAATGGCTTCTCCTTCAGAGAGTACCTCGAAGTCAAACACAAACTTTCACTGGAGCATTACACACTCGAAGAGATGCTTAAAGATCATATAAAGATAGCAAAGTCTATAGATAAAAATGCTTTTGATATCCTCAAAGAGTTTCGTGCTTATCTTAAAACAGGCTACTACCCATTCTATTTTGATAAAAAAAGCTCCTACTACCAAAACTTGCTCAATACCATCAATCTCACCATAGACCTTGACCTGACTTCTCTGGGGCTTATTGAACAAAAGTACACTTACAAGCTCAAAAAGCTCTTGGAAGTTATCTGCGAGAGTAAACCTTTTGAAGTCAACTACTCTAGGATTGCCACAATGGCAGAGATTAGCCGTGTGAAACTTTATGACTATATTTCTTACCTCAATGATGGACAAATGCTTTTGCTTGTTGATGAAAATATCACCGGACTTAAAAAAGTACAAAAGCCTGCCAAGATTTACCTGAACAATACAAATTTGCTCTATGCCTACTGTGAAAACGTAGAGGTGGGTACAATTAGAGAAACTTTCTTTGCAAACCAGGTCGCTTCACAGTACCCTCTGCATATCTCCAAACAAGGCGACTTTGTTATTTCAAAAAAATATACCATGGAAGTAGGTGGCAAAGGGAAGAACTTTGATCAGATTAAAGATATTCCAGATAGTTATGTTGTCGCAGATAATATTGTCATTGGAGAGAACAATAAAATACCATTGTGGCTTTTTGGGTTTTTGTACTAACGAATGGAGAAGTCAAGTTTGATATTTACCATAAATAATAACCCACAACAGCTACTACGATAACACCTATGAAATTTGCTATGACTCCTATTTTTGCCATTGTACCAACTTTGATAACCCGTGAACTCATAACTATTGCATTTGGTGGTGTAGCGATTGGTAGCATAAAAGCATAACTGGCTGCAATAGTGGCGACCATCATCAAAACGATTCCCTCATGTCCCATATCTTTAGCAAATTCATAAAATATTGGCAAAGCAATAGAAGTTAGTGCAGTGTTACTTGTAACTTCTGTAGAAAAGCTTACAAACAATGCAACACATAAAAACATCCAAAATAGAGGCATATCTGTAATAAAAGAGATTTTATGGGCGATATCTGCTGCTAGTCCTGTTTGGCTAAAAGCGGTTGCGATACTAAAACCAGCACCAAATAAGAAGATGATTTCATAGGGTAAATCTCTTGTGTCTTCCCAGTTTAAAAAGCCGATACGAGGCATAAACATCAAAAGACCATAGCCAAGTAAGATAAGTTTTTCATTGAGTCCTAAACCACTGTAAAAAGGTTTTATAGGGGTATTTATCAATAATAAAATCGCAAGTGAAGATAATATCCAAATAAGGCGTTTTTGATTTTGATCCAGTAAAGGGATGGTAGTATCTATTTCATGAACACTTTCCTCTTTTACACTTCTAGAAAGAAGATAGGGAACAGTAAGTAACATGATAAAAGCGACAGGAGAAACAAGACCAATCCATTCACCAAATGTAGGAGCAGTTAGTGAGTGTTCTTCTAAAAAACCAAGTAATAACATATTTGGAGGTGTGCCGATAGGTGTGATGATTCCACCTATACTTGCGCCATAAGCGATAGCCAGTAAAAATCGAACTTTTAGTTTTGGATTGTCACTTAAAAACATACCGATTGGCAATAGCATCAATGTGATGGTTGTATTTGATAAAACAGCACTCAACAGAGCGGATGTGATAGCTAGAGCATAGATGATTCCCGTAGCCGTGTTTGGAAAATATGAAAGGAGCTTTGCACTAAAGTATTTATGTAAACCAATCTTTTCAACGGCTATTGCCATCATGAATCCACCGATAAAAAGGAAGATGATTGTCTTTGAATAGTTAGGTGCAACGGCTTTGATATCCAAGATTCCAAGGGCGGGAAAGAGTATGATGGGTAGCAAAGATACCACACCCAGAGGGAGCGCACCGTTTGTCCATAGGGTTACCAAAAGTGCTACGATACCAATGAGAAGTGCATGTTGTGTAGAAAAAAAGGTGATGGAAATCCCAAAAAAAAGTAAACCTATAAGTGCACCTAGTCCTAACCCTTTCATGTCAATCTCCTTTGTGTTTAAATAGTAGTACTCCAAAAAAAACGATTGCAGCTACCAGTATGATCGCTGCTGTTGCTGATATATCAAATGTGTAAGAAAAATATAATCCTATCACTGAAAAAACAAATCCTAGTATACCAGAAATAATCATCATAGCTCTAAAATCAGCAGTAAATTTTTCTGCTATAAATGGAGGTATACTAAAAAGTGCTATTACCAAAATAAGTCCAACACTGCGAATACTCATGACAATCGTAAGTGCCATCAGTACAAGCAAATAAGCATAAATCGCTTTGACACGTAACCCATTTAAGAGGGCAAAGTTCATATCATAAGATATCGCTAAAAAACGGTGATAAAGAATAAGAATCGATATAAGCAATATAGCATCTATACTTGCCATAAAATAGATATCTTCCATCGGAACCATCAAGATATCACCAAATAAAAAACTCATCATATTGGGATGATAACCAGGTGTCAAGTCTATAAATATGATACCTATACTCATTCCAACCGCCCAGATCACACCTATGAGTGTATCACTTCTATACTTGTCATAGTAACTGATGTAGGCTAATAGTAGTGCCAAAAATATAGCAAATATAGTTGTCGTAAAAAGGAGCGATAATCCAAAATACAGGGCAATTCCAATACCTCCATAACTTCCATGTGCAATTGCTGCCGCAATAAACTGAGAACGATTTATAAGCATAAAAGAGCCGATAATACCAATAGCAAAAGATAAAAATAGTGAGACAAGAATAGGGGTTTGCATTAGTTCGAACATGAATGACTCGTGATATAATCTAATAATTCTAACTCACAAAAGTGACCATCTTCTCTATGGATAGTAGTGTCAATATCTTCATGCATATATAAAGTTTTATTAATATGGGCGACACGTGTAATACCTTCAAAAAGCACCTGTATATCATGACTGACGATGATTTTTGTAAGTGGAAGATCTTTTAGAAGTGAATAGATATCTTTTTGACCTTCTGGGTCAATAGAAGCAGTAGGCTCATCAAGTATAAGGATTTTTGGTTGTTTTGTAAGTGCTCTGGCTAAAAGAACACGTTGTCTTTGTCCCCCTGAAAGTTCTTTAATTTTTCTATTTTTAAGATCAATAATATGCATCTTTCTGAGTTGTTCATTTGCGATTTTTTTATCTTTTTTTGTATAAAAGAGCTTATTACGTTGCAATCTCCCTTGCAAGACTATATCAAAAACAGTGATAGGCATATCCATATTAAAATTAACATATTGGGGGAGGTAGCCAATCTCTTTTCTAACTTCAATCACATTTTTATCAAAAATTTTGATACTACCTTGTGTGGGTGTTAGCAAGCCTAAAAGTAGTTTTGTAAAAGTAGTTTTTCCCCCGCCATTTGGACCAATAATCGCAATGTAGTCACCTTCGTAGACACTCAGATTGATATCTTTTAGTACCGCATGGCTTTTGTATCGAAAGCTTACATCTTGAACTTCAATCTGCTTTTTCAAAACTTTTTGCTATCTCCATTAAATTAGTATCCCACTTTTTTGCAAGAGGATCAATAGTTACTACATTTCCACCTATATGTTTTGCAATATAACGGGCACTTTTTTGTGAAAACTGAGGTTCTACAAAAATAGTTTTGATATGTTTTTTGTGAGCAAATTCTATAACCTGTTTAATATATTTTAGACTGGGCTCTTTCCCCTCTTTTTCAATAGCAACCTGCGTTAGATTAAAATCTTTGGCAAAATAGCCAAAAGAAGGATGAAATACTATAAATCTTCGGTTGCTAATATGTGATAGCTTGTTATTGATTTGTTTTTGTACTAGATGAAGTTCCAATAAAAACTTTTGATAATTGTTTTCATATATATTTGCCTGTTTGGGATAAAGGTTTGATAGTGTGTTTTTGATAATGGCAGCTTGTTTTTCAACCAAAGTTGGACTTAACCAAACATGTGGGTCAAGTGTTCCATGTTCATGATGGTTTTCTCCTTCATGACCTATCTCATGAGGCATTGGAAGTTTAGAAATACCTTGCGTGGTATCTATGACTTTTAAATCAGGATTAATACTTTTAAAGCGATCTAGCCAATTTGTCTCAAATGGTACACCAATCGTAAAATAAATCCTACTCTCTTTAATCGCTTTTAATTGACTTGGCTTTGGTGTAAAAGTTGCAGGCGAAGCTCCCGGAGGTATGAGTATCGTTGTTTTAACCAAATCACCGGCAATCTTTTGGATAAAAAAAGCCTGAGGAGGAATCGAAACACAAATGTTTGGTTTCGCTAGCAGAAAAGTTGTAAAAATCAAAGTTACTAAAATAGATCTAATCATAAGACCTATTTTAGTCAAATATGCTTTTGTGGTTACTGAAATACATTTCCCTGTATTGTATTTGGTTGATTTTGACCTTCATAAGCAGGTTCGACAAATATTTGTCGAACCTGCATTGATAAACTTATTATTGCTGATTGTATTATTAGTAACATTGCCTGCTGGATTATTCCCTGATATCTTTATGCCGGCTTGTGCCGTATTCGGGTGCAGTTAATAAATTATTAGAAATTTCATTATTTGCTAATTCTTCTGCGTTGTCTGTTGAAAAGTTAATATTTGCGTGGGTTCAATTTTTAATAGTATTTTGGAAGATAGATGAATTTTGTACCGCTCCTAAAAATATAATTCCCTCAGTAACGCTTCTCGTTGTTGTCGTAATCGTATTGTTTATAAGGATATACTCTCTTTCCTATACTATGTTCATTTTTAACGTATATACCTTGTTTTTCCATATACCAAACTGTTGCATGATGGATTGTGATATTACTACACGCTTCCAAAGATATTTCTGCTACATACCTTCCTGTGGACTTGTATTGCCACTTCCGCCACACCCTGTGAGGTAAAGTGTGATAGCGAAAAATGTTAAGATCTTTATGATAGCGTGTTTCATAGTAGCTTCTTCTTTTTTTTATGATTTTGGATATAAAATGCTATACCTATTGCAAGCACAACTAGTACCACCAGTGTAATCTCTTTGGTATATTGATGTATAAGTTCTTGGTTCTTTCCTACAAAGTAACCGATGAGTGCTAAAATCGTTACCCAAATACCTGCACCTAAAGTCGTATAAAATGAAAACTCTTTGATATCCATTTTTGCCAATCCTGCTGGAAATGAGATATATTGTCTTACTGCGGGAATTAATCTTCCAGAGAAAGTAGAGATATGTCCATGATCTTTAAAGAAGTTTTCAACTTTTGTAATACTTTCAGGTGTGATAAAAAAATATTTTCCATATTTGACTAAAAAACCTCTACCATATTTAACGGCAAGGAAATAGTTAAAAAGTGCTCCAGATAAAGAACCTGCTATACCGATTCCAATAGCTAGAAAAAGATTCATTTGCCCCTGAAAAGCCAGATATCCCGCTGGAATCATAGCTACTTCACTGGGAAAAGGGAAAAAGGAACTTTCTAAAAACATCATGGCAAAAATACCAAAGTATCCCCAACTATCGACGGTTTGTACGATAAAATCTACGATTTCTCCAAGCATGATCAATCCTTAGCCTATTGCCAACAAAAGTATTCCAAATAAAATACGATAGATACCAAATGCCACAAAAGTAAACTTTTCCAAAAACTTAATAAAAAACATCATGGTTAAGTAGGCAACAATAAAAGCAGTAACAAATCCAATACCAAGTGCCATAAAGTTTGCATCAGAAAATTCACTGTAATGTTTTAATAAATCATAACCACTTGCTGCCATCATCACAGGAATTGCAAGTAAAAATGAAAACTCAGCGGCGGCTTTTCTTGAAAGTCCCACTAACAAAGCTCCAACGATTGTAGAACCAGCTCTACTTGTTCCCGGTATGACAGCAAAAACCTGTGCTATACCAATCCATGCAGCTTGTTTAAGTGTGACTTCTTCAACATCTGTTGTGGTATGATTTTCTTCTTTGTAAAAGTGTTCTAGTACTAAAAAGACAATACCTCCCACGATAAACATAATAGCAACAACATGGACAGAAAAGAGTGCTTTGATTTGATGGCTAAATAAAAAACCGATGATCGCGATTGGTAAAAAAGCTATAAAAACTTTTGTCCATAAATCAATCTTTTGCATTGAAAACTTATCTTTATAGTTAAAAACAACAGCCAAAATAGCGGCAAGTTGAATAATAACCTCAAAAGCTGTATTGGTTTCGTTTTGTTGCATTCCTAACCAATTTGCAGCAACGATGAGATGCCCTGTGGAACTAATAGGAAGAAATTCTGTTAATCCTTCAATGATGCCTAAAATGATTGCCTGAAATATATCCACAAATTACCCTTATATGATTAATATATTTTATTCTATTCAAAATTAATTAAGATAACATTAAATATGTTATAATATGCTATAGAAAAAACTAGAGATTAAAATAGTTTAATGAAAATTAGCTTTTAAAAAAATATAGAGGAGTCGAAAATGCAAACAAATACAATTTTAGGCTTATTGAAAAATGGGATTCTCTATCCTGAAAAACTTTGGCAAGAAGAAGTCTCTGAAAACATTTCATGGGCGCAGTATATCAAATTTCCTGTTTTACCGATTATCGTTTTAGTAGGAGTTGTCAGTGGGATATTAACGAAAGTTTTTGGATACCATATACCTGTAATTGGAGTGATCCATCCTTCTATGAGTGATGTCGTTATACAAGCGATTGGTACGATTGTCATTTATCTTATCTTCCTTATTTTGATGGGATGGGTAGCTGCGTATCTGGCTGGTTTATTTGATGGAAAAAATGATTGGAATAAATCTGTACAAATGTTGTTTTTAACTTCGATTCCTTCTCTTTTCGGGCAACTATTAAGTCCCTTGCCTTATATCGGCTGGGTGATAGCGCTTGGACTTGGTGTATATACGATGGTGTTGTTGTATAAGGCGATTCCTGTTTTTTTAGGTGTTCCGTTAGAAAGTAGAGCGAAACATTTTATTCTTTTTCTTATAGCTTCCTTCGTGATTTCGATGGCTGTAAATATAAGTATCGGCAGTATCTTTGCACCTAAAAACTTGATGCAAGGCACGATCACTGATATCAAAACGATGACACATACGAATGATGAGGTAGTGCATCAAAATCAACAACAAAAAACTCATAACAATGAAGATTATGTACAAGATTATGTTGATGCGATGGCTAAAGGTGATTACAACAAAGATGTTATCAAAGATACAGCAGATGATACATTTATAGCACCTCCTAATAATAGGCTGACACGGAAACAAGTAGAGCAGTTTATCAATTTGGCTAAGAAGGTCAAAATCGTAGAAAAAGAACAGGCAAAAAAGTTAAAAGAGAAGTATGACAAAAAAGAGAAATCTGATGATTTTTCTTTGACTGATATCTTCAATGGTCTCAAAGATGTATCAAATATGGCAACATTAGAGATGAAAGTTGTTAAAACAAATGGTGGAAATTGGGCTGAGTATCAGTGGGTTAAGGATAGGATCAGAGAAGCATATTATACACCTTCTTTAAATCAAACAACTCAAGAAAATGCGAAGTTACTAAAAGGGCATGATGAAGTAATCAGTTCTATATTATAAAATGCTGTTTTTTAACGATGTTTTGGCGTTGTTTAAAGTCTGGTAAGTAGTTCTCTACCAGATACCAAAACTCTTTGGAGTGGTTTTTATGTTGGATATGTGCTAATTCATGTACCACAACATACTCTATAAATGCCAAAGGCGTTTTGATAAGTTGTGTATTAAATGAGAGGCGGTTTTGGCTATTGCAACTTCCCCATCGACTTTTATTTTTACGAAAGCCAATATATGTTGGATACAGTTGCATAATATTGCTCCACTTCTCAACAAGAGGAGGGATGATTTCTATCGCTTTTATCTTATAAAAATGGTCTATATCTTCGAACGGTATAGTTTCTTTATCATGAAGTTCTCCCAGTATATAAAGTTTGGTTTTTTCAAGCTTTATAGTATCTAATATAGTACTTCGTTTTTTTTGTATCCAATCTGCTTTTTGTTCGATAAAGTGGTTGATGGATTTTTGAGAGGTCAAAAAGTTTGTTTTTACTAAAACAATACCATCTTTTTGAATCGTTATATAGGTATGCTTGCGTGATCTTTTTCTATCTATAGTGTAGTTTATGTGTGGCATTTGTCTCTTTTTTGGTGGAGTGTGGGGAATCACACAAGCCTATAAAAAGGGGATTTTAGAGGCTAGTTGATAAAAGTATCCCTAAATGTATCCCTAAAATCTAAAATGACCCCTTTCACTTATCTCTAAGTGTAGCAAAGTATATCAAGTAAATATTGTATTTTTTCTTAGTCTTTGTGACATTGCCCTAATCTTTCCCTTTTACCTTAGTAAAATCTCAGGTATTAACTTTGAGGTAATCTTGATGTTTTGAACTCTTAAAACCTTGTTGTAAAATGGTTTTATTGTCGTGTATACTTACCCTCATTAAATCACTTCTATCTGTTCACTCTCTAAAGCTTCTATACTCTGTTCAATTTCTTTCAAAGATGCTTCAAGCCTTTTATAATTCTCGACTGCTTTCATAATCGCTTTTTTTGCATTTATAACATCATCTTTCACTAAATCATTCTCAGAATATCCAAAAGCTTTTATCAAAGATTGATAAGTATGTTTTAATCTTGGTAAAGTAGCTTGAAGATTATTTATCTCTTCAATCCTTTTAGCTCTTTTATCATGAAGTTTCTCTAACTCATTTTCAATTTGATTTAAAATGTTATCAGCATCACTTGATAAGTTTTGTAGATGGTTTGTAAGATTTTTAAACATGGCGTTTCCTTTTTGTAAAATTTGTAAAAAACTCTCTGAACTTTTGAAAACTTTTTACAAACTTTTTAAATGGTAAAGATTTTGGTAATGGTAAAGCTTGGTAAAGGTCTATTTTAAGGGGTTTTATTGGTAAAGGTTGTTAAAGCATTACCATTTACTTATGATACCTTTACCACTCCATCTATACACCTTTACCATTTACACCGCCACGCTATAACCTAAATTATAATCATTTAAAAATGCATCTGTTGGCTCTGTTGCTCTTCCATTTGCTCTAGTAAAGTAATGATTATTTCTTTGAAAGATGTTTGTAATATCTCTACTTGATTTATTTAAATCTCTTGATATGATTTGAGTGTTTGGCACTTTTCCAGTTTCTAAATACTCATTTGCAATATAATCTAAAAAATCATCATCGTTAATCTCTTTTTGTCTTTGTAGTGGCTCTTGTTGAGGTTGAGTAAATGTAAACTCACTTAAATCAAAGTTTTTATCGTTGATAGTTTCTGATTTTTCCATTCTCATAACTTTTGCACCGCTTCTTTGTTCTGCAATATTTGCTAACCATTGTAAGAGATAAAAACCTATTGCAATAAAAAAGCTATAAGCCCACGATAAGCCGTTATAGTCTTTTTTATCTTTTTCTTTTATAGCTTCTATCTTTGTGTCTAGTGCATCGTTTGCAATAGTCAATTTAGATATGTCTTTTTGAAGTTCTGCTTTATGTTCTTTTTCTAGCTGGAGTAAATCAATAGGTTTTGAAGATGCACGGCTTAAAACATTTTGATACTCGGTCTTGATATTTTTGAGAGGTCTTAAAATCTTTTCTCTTTTTGCTTTGTACTGTTTATCTATCCAGTTCAAATCTTCTTGCTTATGTGTAGCTCTTACTTTGGTTAATACTGTTATGCTTTTCCATTTTTTAAGCTCTTGAAGCTTTTTATCTTGTTTAGATGTGGCTTTAGCAATTAAACCGCTGTATGTTGCTTCTATGGCTTTATAATTTGATGTACTCATGCCTTTATGCTCTGATACATATTTTTTTATTGAAGTTGGTTTTAACTCATTATTACAAATCTTCATCCTCTCTTCATTACCTTTTTTTAACTCGATGTAGTAAGTCGCTGGGTTTGAAGCTCCGTTAAAATGATTATGAATTTGTACGGCTGTATATACTGAAAAATAAACACCACCTGTAAATGTAGCGATATTTAAAGCTAGTGCCATGATAAACCCTGCTCTCGCACCTCTTACATCTTTGACCTTATTATCTTGTATGTATGATTTACCCGATAACTCTGAAAGTTTTTGAGCGTTTGATTTAAAAGAGTTTTCAAGCCTAATACCAAAGATAACACCAAAAGGTATAGATACCAAGCTTAAGATATTCAAGTCAAAGTTTAAAGCTTTATACTACCCCAAAAAAACCAAACAACATTTTCAAAATCCTTATTTAGAATAGGATAAAATAACACAAGAAAATGAGAGGGAAATATTATGAGTAGAAAGAGAGCAGTTTATAGC